>NZ_LWFZ01001407.1:0-902 GCF_001635225.1 Oleiphilus sp. HI0086 | reverse complement strand
CTACGGCGGCAGGTCGTGGCGGAGTTGGAATTGTCAGGGTATCAGGCCCAAAAGCCTTAGATATCGCTAAACTGATGGTTCATTTTGAGCCTAAGAATCGATATGCACATTATTGCGATTTCTATGATCCAGATGGTTTACGTTTAGATCAGGGAATTGCCCTGTACTTTAAAGGTCCCCACTCCTTTACCGGTGAAGACGTCGTTGAGTTCCAAGCTCATGGTGGCCCGGTCATTCTGGATCTTTTGTTAAAAGCCATCGTTTCGAATGGTGCTCGCTTAGCAGAAGCGGGAGAATTTTCTCAACGCGCCTTTTTTAATGACAAGCTGGATCTGGTTCAGGCTGAAGCTATTTCTGACTTAATAAACAGTACTTCCGAGCAGGCTGCTCGTTCTGCTTTGCGTTCCCTACAAGGGGACTTTTCTCAGCAAGTTGATGCCATTGTATCCGGCTTGATTAAACTCCGAATGTACGTGGAAGCAGCAATTGATTTCCCTGAAGAAGAAGTTGATTTTCTTTCTGAGTCACATGTCCTGGAGCAAGTTGATACTCTGATTGATACCTTGAATGACTTAATCAATAATGCGAATCAAGGGGCACTACTAACTGAAGGAATGAGGGTGGTAATTGCCGGTCGTCCAAATGCAGGTAAGTCTAGTTTGCTGAATGCTTTAGCAGGACGCGATTCAGCTATTGTGACTGATATTGAAGGAACTACACGTGATGTGCTTAAAGAGCAGATCAATATTGATGGAATGCCTTTACATATTATTGATACGGCAGGGCTTCGAGAAAGTACTGATAAAGTTGAACAGATTGGTATTGATAGAGCTTGGCAGGAAATTGAACAAGCTGATCGAATTCTTTTAGTTGTTGATGCTTCATCTATTGAATCAAACTCT
>NZ_LWFZ01001406.1:0-1861 GCF_001635225.1 Oleiphilus sp. HI0086 | reverse complement strand
GACTATTTAGAGGGCCAGTTCAAAGGCCATATTCTAAAGTTTTCACGCTAGCCGTAGGCTGCGCTACTCAGGTCAAAGCAGAGCTAATGCCACATAATCTTCAACGCAAGGTAGGGCGCAACAAAAAACACCAAAGTCATGACTTTGTACTGGCTTAGAAAGCTAAGATAAACAGGGGCCAGTTGCTTTTCCTCAAGATCAAACATCTTGCTGTGTATCGATGTAATGGCCTCTTTGAAAAATACCACCGCGATACTAGCCAGAGACAGATAAGCAAGATTAATCAAAACCGCCCAACCTAATAGTTCAGTAAGTTGCGTAATTGTCATCCCTCAGCCCTCCTATTACTTTGTAAATACAGAGAAAGCAGAAGCTTCCTAGGCCTTAATCAGGCACCACGCAGTATTGCTCTTCGAGGTGCCTGGTAGCAAAAACGGCAAGTCTTACTTAACAATATTCATCAGGTGAACATCGAATACCAGTACCGCGTTAGGCGGTATTGCTGGCGGCGAGCCCATTTCACCATAGGCTAGCTTAGAGGGTACTACAAAGCGCCACTTTGAGCCGACAGGCATCATTGATAAACCTTCCGTCCAACCGGGGATAACCTGATCTAATGCAAACTCAGCGGGTTCATTTCGGGTAATAGAGCTGTCAAAAACCTGGCCATCAATGAATGAGCCGTGATAGTGAACGCGTACAGTCTGATCAATACTAGGCTTATCGCCCTCTGCACTTTCCAGAATTTCGTACTGTAGACCTGAGTCGGTAACTTGTACGCCTTCTCGCTTGGCATTTTCATCTAAGAAAGTTTTGCACAAATCCTGATACTTCTCGGTACGATCTTTCTCGAACTGCATGCGCTTTTCTTTAATCGTGTCATAGGCTTCGTTGAGTTCGCTTTCGGACAAAGCCGAAGGTTCACCATTAAAGCATGCTCGCAAAGCCTGAATCGTTGCTTCAATATCCATTCCCTCGAAGCGGTTCTTTTGCATCTGACGGCCAAACTGCCATCCAAATCCATAGCTCACTTTCTGCTCGAACGATTGAGGTTTATCTTCAGTCTTCTTTGTCATATCTCTATATCTACTAGTCGTTAAGTTTGTTACTTGCCAATCGAAATGGTCAGTAGGGTAATATCTTAGATGTCAGCGGCCACTTCCAATTCCTCTAATCCCTTCTGTACATAATCCAGCAAACGCTGCATAGACGGCAAGGTGCGGCGGCAAGCCGTAAAGCCGAATTCTAACTGATCTACATAACTGACCAAAGTAATATTCAAGGCAATACGATCCAGAGGTATTGAAACGGGATACATCCCCTCTAGCTGCGCACCATTCCAATACTGTGTTTTCTTTGGCCCTGGTACATTAGAAATAACAACGTTGAATGCCTGAAGTTTTTCCGACAAACCCGTTAACATATTCAAACCAGCGGGTGCCAAGGTCAAAGCGGTATAATTGATCGCTTCTTCAAGCGACATCTGTGAGTATCGCTCTTTGGAATCTTTGACCGAATTTTTTACCATTTCCAAGCGTTTAGCTGGGTCAGCAACATGGGTTCCCAGGCTAGCAAGGATCATCGCAATTTGATTTCCCGCCGCACTATCATCTCGGCGCATAGACATTGGAACCATCGCAACTAAGGGTTTAGTGGGTAAGGAATGTTGACTAATTAAATAATTACGTAAGGCACTACCGCAAACAGCCAACACAACATCATTCAGTGTGGCGTCCATTTTCTTAGCCAAGGTTTTAAAGCGTTCTATTGGATATGACTGCGCTGCAAAACGACGCGAGCCTGTTATTGGCTTATTTAGAATACTGTTCGGCGCCTGAAACACAGAGACATAATCTGGATT
>NZ_LWFZ01001405.1:0-1216 GCF_001635225.1 Oleiphilus sp. HI0086 | reverse complement strand
ATGATAGTATCCTTTTCTCTGTAAGTATCTCAGCGCTGTGGATTTAATTTCCACAAATTCTTAATTCACCACCAACGATACGCTGATAAATTAGAATATTCATACTAAGCAAAGGTATTAACGCAAATAAATTGTTGGGCTTGGCAAGGAGGACGTTAAGAGGGAAGTGCTACCACTCGAACAATACCCAGCTAGGCACAAGGACTTGTGAGCGATCTTCGCGGATCCAGGCATTGCCATCCTGAGGCACTAAATAATAAGTAGGGCCAATCTTTGGAACGACTTTAATTTCTTTTAGAACGCCATTNACACGATATTCGTAAAAAGTTTTGTTATCCTCATTGCGAATAACGATCTCAGGCTCAGCAGGCTGAATAGATTCCTCTGCATGTGCGGATGTTATAGCGAACATGCTGGCTTGAGTTGCGAGTAGAGTTACTAATAAAGTTGGGCGTAATATCTTTCGCATATGAACTCCTGTATGAGCGTTGACGAATAAAAATATCTGTTCTGTATTGTCGTTTTTTCTTACTATACCACTGTGCCAGTGATTACTCACCGGACTTTTAATTTCAAAACCCAGCTCTTACCAGCATCTAAACAATTATAGATACGCAATTTATGACAACAAATACCGAGCAATCTCAAACACTTCCTACCGTTTTGGTGGATGGATCATCTTATTTATTCCGGGCTTTTCATGGTTTACCTCCTTTAGTTAATTCTAAAGGCCAGCCAACCGGAGCAATTAAAGGTGTGATCAGCATGCTTAGAAGGCTGGAAACCGACTATCCAGGCTCTAAAGTAATTGTGGTTTTTGACGCTAAAGGTAAGAACTTTCGTCATGAAATTTACCCTGACTATAAAGCGAATCGTCCACCGATGCCTGATGATTTACGTTCTCAGATCGCGCCGATTCACGAGATCATTGAAGCAATGGGTTTGCCTTTACTCATCATTCCTGATGTCGAAGCGGATGATGTGATTGGTGCCTTGGCGCATCAGGCAACGCAAAAGAAGATCGATGTGGTGATCTCAACTGGCGATAAGGATATGGCTCAGTTAGTGACAGAGCATGTGACGCTGATCAATACCATGACCGATACCAAAATGGATATTCAAGGCGTCGAAGATAAGTTCGGCGTTCGCCCTGATCAGATCATTGACTACTTAGCTTTGGTTGGCGATTCGGTTGATAATATTCCCGGCGTGCCGA
>NZ_LWFZ01001404.1:0-1015 GCF_001635225.1 Oleiphilus sp. HI0086 | reverse complement strand
TACCTATCTTCAGCAATATTTATCGGTTGATAAGATTAAGGACTATTGCCCGAACGGTATCCAGGTAGAAGGTCGAGCTTCTGTTAAGCGAATCGTTGGTGGAGTAACCGCCTCCCAAGCATTAATAGATGCGGCAGTAGAGCAGAATGCTTGTGCTATTTTGGTTCATCATGGTTACTTTTGGAAAGGTGAAGCTCAGCCTATTACGGGTATTAAGAAAAAGAGAATTAAGCAGTTACTTGTCAACGACATTAGTCTCTTAGCTTACCACCTACCTGTCGATATTCATGCAGAGTGTGGAAATAACGCTCAGCTCGCGCTGCGTCTTGGTATCGATATAACGGGGCCACTGGAACTCGGAAACCCGCGTTCTGTGGGGCAGGTTGGTCGCTTAGATAAGGCGGTCACAGTTGAGCAGTTTTCCGAGCATGTGACTAACAAGCTAGGTCGCCAATGCGAGTTTGTTGGTGAGCCTAACCGGTTAATACAGAATATTGGGTTTTGTACTGGTGCAGCCCAGGGGATGATTGACCTTGCAGTGAGTCAGAACCTTGATGCTTACCTAAGTGGTGAGATATCCGAGCCAACCGTTCACGTCGCAAGAGAAACCGGGGTCGCCTATTTCGCCGCAGGCCATCATGCGACCGAGAAAGGGGGGATTCAAGCACTTGGGCAACATTTACAGGAAAAGTTTGATATCGAGTTTGAGTTTATCGATATCGATAATCCAGTTTAATGGCCTAGATTCTTGGTGGCTCTTTAACAAGCAGCTCTTCTTCTTGCTCCGAGCTAACTTCTTTTTTAGTAATGCCATAAGTTTCTGACAGTGTGCCTGTGTCGGCGTCGCTATTCTTTGGAGCATAGTCCATAGGTGGTGTGTAAACTTCAGCGCGGGGTTTCTGTGCAGCACTATCAGTACTTGCGTTAGATTGGCCGATTGCTAGAAAATCTTCAGCTTGCTCTTCATTGCACAAGCGGCTTGCGCCTTTAGCGAGCTGCTCATGCACCTCTCGGT
>NZ_LWFZ01001403.1:0-940 GCF_001635225.1 Oleiphilus sp. HI0086 | reverse complement strand
CCTGTTTACGCGCTGGGCTCAGTAGATGAAATGGAGTTTTATGTCGATGGCGCAGATGAAAGCAACGAGCGACTAGAGCTCATCAAAGGCGGCGGCGGTGCACTTACTCGAGAGAAAATCGTTGCTGCTGTTGCCAAAAAATTCATCTGCATTGTAGATGCCTCCAAGCAAGTTGGCTTGTTAGGTGAGTTCCCACTTCCAATTGAAGTTATCCCTATGGCACGCAGCCTGGTAGGCCGGGAAATTGTCAAACTTGGTGGTGACCCGGTTTATAGAGAAGGCTTCGTAACAGACAACGGCAATCATATTCTAGACGTTCACAACATGAAGATTCTCGAACCGAAGAAGCTCGAAGCCGAAATCAACAACCTTACAGGCGTAGTCACTAACGGTTTATTTGCACTTAGACACGCAGATCTGCTGTTTGTTGGCTCTGAATCTGGCGTAAAAATGCACGAAGCCGTATAATCGCGCACTTTATCGCTCTGCGAAAAAATTCAGGTCAGTAACACCGCTTATTAACGACAGGACAAAGCTATGATTTTTGACAACATTCCAGCAGGAAAAGACATTCCTAACGACATTAACGTCGTAATTGAAATCCCAGCTCAAAGCAGCCCGGTAAAATATGAAATCGACAAAGACATGGGAGCTGTTGTAGTTGACCGTTTCATGTCCACGCCAATGTTCTACCCAGCAAACTACGGTTTTATCCCGCACACTTTGGCTGACGATGGTGATCCATTAGATGTATTGGTTATCACACCATATCCAGTTATACCTGGCTCAGTAATTCGTTGTCGCCCAATCGGCATGCTAGACATGGACGATGAAGCGGGTGGTGATGAGAAGCTAGTAGCGGTACCTCACGACAAGCTATCTCCTGAGTACAAAGATATTCAGGATATTGAAGATATTCCAGTGTTACTGAAAGAACAGA
>NZ_LWFZ01001402.1:0-20573 GCF_001635225.1 Oleiphilus sp. HI0086 | reverse complement strand
TCACTTAAGACTTCTTCTAAAAATTGAGGGACACCTTCATCTGCTACAAGCAAACTACAATTAATTTGAGCAGCATAAGTTGCCCAAACCTGCTGGGTTTCCGCCTCTTTTTTCAGTGACTCCTCTGCTCTTATTCTTAACCCTTCAAGTTCCGCACCTTGACGAATTAAGGCTTCCTTCTTGGCAAGTCCCTGCTCTTTTAACGCTTCAGCAACTTTTTCTTGAGCAAGAAGCTCATCATTCGTTGACGAAGACTCAAGCTCGCCATATCCATCTAACATTGGATGATCCACGGAACCACACAAAGGGCAAGCTTCGCCTTCTTTTAATTGTGCTCGGTGCTCACTTAAGCTGACAATACGGTTTTCGAGCAAGACTCTTTCTTTTAATGACAAGAAATACTTATTAGCTTGCTGATAGGCTGTTCGAAGGCTAACAAGCTCAGCCTCAAGGCTTGCTATCGAAGCATCTTGTTTTTCGATAGACGACAGGATTTGTCGACAACTAAGCTTTTGATCCTGCGCTTGCTCAAATATTCTCTTGCACTCGGCTACCGCATTCTTTCTGAGGGAATTCTGTTGAATAAGATTCTCTAACGTTTCCAAACTCAACTGCTTATTAAGCTCTTCTAGAAAGCGATCTAGTGCTGTTTTTGCACTCGAAGATCGACTAAGGAGTTTTTTATGCTCTTGCTCTCGGATAACAAGTTGCGAATTTAATTCTCTTAGGCCTTTTTCCTTCGCCAACTTAACTGCATTGTCGCTTTCAAGCAGCTTTGCCAGAGACACCGTTTGCTCTTTTACCCGGTTATACTGTTGGAATAGCGTGGCAATCCCGTCAAGCTGGGTTTGCGCACCTCTAAGCCACTCATGCTTTTCCAGCCACTCGCCCACGGACTTAGTTATGTCGTGGCTATTTTTAATCTGCTTGGCACAGTCTTGCAGCTGTTTTAGCGTTTGAGTTTTTCTGGCGTCTATTTCAACTAATTCGGCATCGGCGGTTGATATGCTTTTCTGCTGGGAAGTAATACCTTGATCTAAAGGAACAAGCTGCTCAACTAGAAAGTTTTCTAGTCTTACATGGGTATTCTGAGCATCCTGGTATTCATTTTTAGCAAGCTGACAATTACCTTCTAATAGGTGGAATTCCTCTTGCTTTAAGCTACAAGAGGCATTGATTTCCTGGAAGTTTTTATCATATTGGTTTTGTTGAGCTTGAGCGCGCTGATATTGTTCATAATATGGTGAGAGCACTCTCGCTGGTAGGGCTCTTTCAAGCCTTGCAAACTCGGGTGCTAAACTGTCGCAATATTGAACATGCGCATCGAGCGCTGAACGACACTGCTTATTACTCGCCTGCAATTTTTCAAGCTTTTCAATATGAGAAACCTGTGCCTGAATATCGCCTCTTTTAAGCAAAGCAGTCTTACGCTTTTCTTCGAGGGCCTGTTCTTCAGCATACAGTAATTCAAGCTCCTCGGGACT
Source organism: Oleiphilus sp. HI0086 (assembly GCF_001635225.1). Lineage (NCBI taxonomy): Bacteria > Pseudomonadati > Pseudomonadota > Gammaproteobacteria > Oceanospirillales > Oleiphilaceae > Oleiphilus > Oleiphilus sp. HI0086. Next base: position 19,089 of record NZ_LWFZ01001402.1, on the reverse strand, counting down.
AGTCTGCTCTAGACCTTCCAACTTGACCGTCAGTAGCGTGTGTCGCTCTTTTTCTTGTCGAAAGCGTTCAAACACCTCGCTAGAAACTCTGCCGTATATGTCCGTTCCCGTTAACTCTTCAAGAAGTTCTGCCCGGTCTCCCGAATTTGCATTGAGGAAGGCTGCAAAGCCACCTTGAGCCAGAAGCATGGATTTTGTAAAACGTGAAAAATCCAAGCCCGTTATTTCGGCGATATGTTCTAGTTTGTCGCGGAGCTTATCAGCAATAATTTTATCGCGCCCCTCCTCACCGGCCCCGAGCAGTGCTAGCTCAACTTTGGGGCTTTGTAATTTTCCATCAGCTTTGCTTCGCGCCCTTCTTACTTCCCAAAATGCGCGAAAAACCTGGTCACCCTTAACACTGAACTCCACCTCACACATGCATTCGTGACAATGACGAGTCATTACCTTCTCAGCAGGTGATGGTTCATTTAAACGCGGTGTTTGGTGGTATAAGGCAAGGCAAATTGCATCCAACAGCGTAGATTTTCCGGCACCAGTAGGCCCAGTGATTGCAAATAAACCGTTGCTAGCGAAAGGCTCCTTAGTGAAGTCAATAAACCACTCCCCGCGTAGAGAGTTGATATTCTTAAGACGAATACTTAGTATTTTCATAACTGCAGCTCTAGAGCTTGTCTCCTTGCTCAGCTTGTAGCAGCGCCTCTTTAAACATCTGTTGCAGACGGCTTTTTAGTACATCATCAATTCCGTCTTGCTCTAATGACAGCCTTTTTTCAAAAACTTCGCCTGGTTTAAGTTCCTGCAAACGCTCGCTACTTTCGGCGACCAGGCTTAACCCTTTTCGATTTCTGCTGCGCTTCAAACAAAGCACTTCGATATTGCTATCGTCCACTAATTCTTCGATGCGTTTCTGAAGGTCTTCAAGATAATCCTGTTCTTCAACTTCTACCTCAAGCCAAATAGTCTCACTAAGGTCACCATTGCTTTCTGAACAATAAGCACTGCCATCACGACCGCCCTTCAACTCTGAAAGTTTAGCGCTAATCTCCTCGAGGTTTCCTTTTATTTTGTACAGCTGCTGAAAAACCGGTACTTCAATGGCATCCACCGTCACACCAGCCTCATCAAACTCTACCACTTGCACTGACTTTTTCTGGTTTAGCTCGTCAAAGCTAAGCGGAATTGGCGAACCACTATAGTAGATATTGCCATTGCCCTTAATTTGCTGCTGCTTATGGATATGTCCCAGGGCAATGTAATCTGCCGAGGGAAAGGATGTTGCTGAAAACGCCTCCAAGGTACCGATATAAATATCCCTGACCGATTCACTTGTGCGTGCGCCGACGACTGTTAAGTGCCCTGTCATAATAATCGGGATCTTTGAATCATTAATATCTCTTAAACCCAGGGCCTTACGATAAAGCACCTGATAGTGCCGCTTTATCGCATCTTGTAAATCTCGTTGCTTTTCCTTCCCTGTCGAACCGGAATGACTACCAACCAGGTCTCTAGCTCTTAGAAATGGAACGGCACATATAATTCCCTTTATTTCACCAGCAGCGCCTGTCAGGGGCAATAGCTGTTGCTCGTAGGTATTCTCGTTTGCAGAAGAAATTACATGCGTGTTGAAGTGCGCAAGCAAGTCAGAGGTTTCTTCAAGCATGGCGACAGAATCATGATTTCCGGCAACAATAACGAGAGGCACAGCCTTGTTTGTCGCTTCACTAAAGTCAATCACAAACTTGTGATAAAGTTCGCGAGCATAGCTAGGTGGAGCCCCGGTATCAAATATATCGCCGGCAACAATAACGGCGTCAACCTCATGCTCAAGAACCTGCTCAACCAGCCAATTAAGGAAACCCTGATGTTCTTTTTGGCGACTTTTACCCATGAAATACTGACCAAGATGCCAGTCGGAGGAGTGAATTATTTTCAAGATGTTGACCCGATTTTCAATTTGAAGACTAATTTACCCCTTATTTTTGTGAAGTAAAGGCATTTTATTGCGGACTTGGTTCACATGGTTGCATAAGCTTTCAAAGTGATACAAAGATCACCTTGTTAATTTTCTTGTAAAAGATAAGTTTAATAGTAGCAATGAATTAGCAGGACTTATTGAGACAGATTATGAAAAGACAACTCATCTATCACACACCGATTGCACTCGATGCACAAAGCTATAAAACAAGTGAAGCATCTGTTTTATCAGGCCAAGGGGTACATGAGAGAGCAACGATTAAAACCATTTCTCGTGACGGCATATGCCTAAACTGTGACCAAGAAACCTTGCATCGCTTACTACCCAATACACCTTCGGTATCACCTAAGTGTCCGGTTAAAATTGAAGTCGCATTTAAATTAGAAAGCTTTCTTCAAATTAATGCAGATGTAATCTGTATTAGACGCTTATCTAAAGATACCTTTCAACTTGAGTTACGCTTTGGCGCCTTAGATGCCGAAGCTGAGTGTGAAATTGACGCCTATATTGAACATTCACTATACAAAGAAAAGAGTAAAGTAGTGCAGCCGATAAGAGCTATGAATGAATATTCTGCAGTTGCTTAAGCATTTGATGATGTATAACTAGTTCACACCCAAGCTATGCTCTCGATGTGAACACTGATTTAAGTATTGGCTGGCTTAAAGCTACTTAGTGGGAGTAAGGGTAGGAATAGTATCTTGCTTACTTTCGGTGAGAGCACTAACAAGCTCTGCTTCTGGACGAGAGATGCCACAACTATTCATTAGGTCATCGATCCCCGCTCCCAACTCCACCAAACGTGACGCTTCGGAGTAAGAAACTTTAGTCGGGTCATTTTTCTGCATTTCGTCTATTATGGCTTCAAGCTCTTCGACACGCTTTTCCAGAGCAATAACCTTACGCCCAACACCCATTGAGCCATGGCTAATTCCCTGAACTTCTTTTGATAGCTCATCGACCAGATCAGCAGTGCTCCTTTCTGATAAGGTAATGCTACGCTTGATTACCAAAGCGTACACCGCAAGCAAACATACGAGTATCGCTGAAACCAATGGAACAAACTCTACAGAAATTGACATGCCTACTCCTCATAGCCCTCAATTAGCATTGAGGGCCAAAAACAAATTGGCTATCGAGTTTAGAACGAGCCCATTTCAGACCATTCTTCTTCAGATAGCATCTTCTCAAATTCAACCAAGATAATCAGTTCGCCGTTCTTATTACAAACGCCCTGTATAAATCTTGCACTTTCTTCGTTGCCGACATTCGGCGCAGTTTCCATTTCAGAGTGTTTAATATAAACAACCTCTGCAACCGAGTCGACCAGAATACCAATAACCTGCCCATCAATTTCAAGAACAACGATACGAGAATGGTCAGTTACATCGGCACTAGGTAAACCAAATCGAGTCCGTGTATCGATAACCGTTACTACATTACCGCGCAGATTGATAATACCCAACACATAGTTAGGTGCGCCTGGCACGGGGGCAATTTCAGTATAACGTAATACTTCCTGAATCTGCATTACGTTAATACCATACGTCTCGTCTGCTAAGCGAAAAGTGACGTTTTGCAGAATCGGATCTTCAGCAGCATGGCTACTGTGCCCAGTGTTTGATGTCATTAGTTGACCCCTTACCTATTTCCTAAAAGACAATAATTCGCGCCAAGTTTTCAAAGCTTTACTCTCTCACGTCAAAAACTTAACAGATCATCTTCTAAATATAGAGCATCGCACAATCTATGCCAGAAAATAGTGACACAATTATCAAGAAATTGAGCTTCCATTGCCAGAAGCTTTCTCTTCTAGCATCAAGCTCATTACGTCTGCGTCGAGTAAAGCACACATATGCCCTATCACCGTACCAGATAACCACGCTCGACTCGTACGCTCACTGCGCCATTTAACCATATCAGGTTCAAGCTGAATGGATTCGTGAACTGAGTCGCAAGCTAAGCCCCAATTATTTCCACCCAGTCTAATAATGAACTGATATCCGGCCCGAGCATCCTCGCTCCAACGGTCCGGCATGACCCATTGAGCTGTATCGACCACTCTGACATTTCTATCCAAATGTCTATACAAGCCCATAAAATAATCTGCCCGGCCGACAATTGGCGTGAGCTCCTTTTCAATTTTATAGATTGCACCGAGAGAAACTAAAGGCACCGCAAGCTTTAAACCTGCTACAGAAAAGATCAAACACTCGAAGCGATCTTGAGCCCATGAAGGCGGCCCAACTTGTCCAGGCTCACCAGGCGTAACCAAAGCTGTTCTTTTTTCATGTATCTTTTCAATTTCAGAAACTTCAGTAGTCACAGCCTCCCTAGCCTGAACTTTAGCGTCTACCTTGGTATCACTCAGGGGTGCAGGTGCAGAAACGGATACCTTTGGCTTGTCGACAGTTTCAACAAGTACTTCTTGCTTAACCTTTGTTTTAAGCTCGGGCTCGGCTTTAAGACCAAGCTTCGCTTCCAAGCGGGAAAGCTGAGCCGCGCTCAACTTTGACTTTTTCTTCTCCAGAATCGCTAAGGCCGTCTTTCTATCTAGCTTAGTCTGAAGCTTTTGTTCAGTCTTTTGCTCGGTCTTAACTTCAAGCTTTTGCTTTACTTTAAGGTTCTGCTCAGATGACTCTTTAACACTCGGCTTGGTTTTAACCGGCGCAAGCTTTGGAAATGCAGCAGGTATAATCAGAGGTGAAATTTTTGATCTTTCAGGCTCAGCAAATTGAGGCTTAGCCGGCTTCACTTTTGCAAAATTTGCTTTTGCAATAACCTTAGGCTTTAACTTGGATCCTACTCTGCCTTCAAGTGGCTCTTTAGACCTTGTATGCATTACATTCACGGAGTCTAGAGAGTGTAATTCCGCGTCACTAAGCTTGTTTTTGTGTATTGTATCTAAGTCTTTTAAAGGTTGCTGATCGGCAACTGAGCCAAGCATATCAAAGAAGTATTCATCCATAGCATCAGATGAGCTGACATTCTCGTCCTGATCGAATTCACGCCCTCCATGAATAGAGTGCTTCTTATCGATATCTTCAGAGCTCATCGCACACTCTCTACAGACTGCTCCGCTAACCAAAAAGCAGCGTAGTAATCATCTATAGCTTGCTCAGAGTAGTCTAAGAAGCATTGCCGAACTCGCGGTGAAAGCGGTTTTCTTAAGTAATAGAGAAATGTTAATAATACTATCTGGGCCTCACACTGAGACCGAAAACTTTGATCATCGTCTTCTCTTACCATTTTAATTGTCGGAATAAGAGATAGGTCAGGCGAAATAGCTTCAGTCGTTTTAACAGTGGAACCACCCAAAATCCCAAGAACTGGCTGAGCGCATTGTGGCTCTGATGCCACCCTGGTAACACTAGTTACCGAATCAACATGACTTGGCTTACGTGAAGTGACAGATCCGCCCTGATTTTGCCGACCTTCATTTGTAAGATTGGCTTCTTCAGCAAACTCACAATCGGCACTTATATTTTCTTGCTCACTGACGTGTGCGCTTTCAGAAATTTGAGCAGATGACTCATTCAGATAGTTTTCGGATGTATGCTCTGCCGAAGAACATGAGCTATCATTAGGCTTACTAACAGGCACAGGGTCGCTACCAAACATATCGCTCAGGTAATCATTTAGCAAATCTTCCGTGCTAGAGTGAGGCGTCCTGCTGTCAGTGTTATCCTGAGTCATTTGATAGTGTAATTAATCTCTCGTATGAGTTTAAAGCCTGATAAAGCCTTAGGCATTATTGCTTGTCAGCTCTTTAAGCGTCTGCAGTAGCTTCTTATAAGCTCTCACTCCGTGAGTATCAGCGTCGTACATAGATGGTACCAGACCTTTCATACTTGCATCTCGGAACTTCGTATCAACTGGAACGGCATACTTCCAGACATCATCTCCCCACGTCGATTTGATGGTACGCAAGCTTTGTGTTGAAGCCTGTGTTCGACGATCAAACATGGTAGGCAGAATAAGATGTCTTAAATTGCTTTTCTGAGACCGAATAACCATACCCAAAGTATGCATCATTCTTTCCAAGCCTTTAATCGCAAGAAACTCTGTTTGACAAGGTACGATGAGCTGCTGGCTCGCAGCAAGAGAGTTGATCATTAGTACACCCAAAGAAGGCGAATTATCGATCAAGACGTAGTCATATTGATCCCACAACATTGCCAGCGTTTTCGAAATGATCAGCCCCATACCTTCAACGCCAACCATTCTACGTTCAAGCGTCGCTAAAGCCGTTGAAGCAGGCATTAAATCCAGACCCGGGCAAGAAGTGTCAGTAATCAGTTGTTCAGGAAGACCATCAGGAACCTTACCCTGATGCATAAACAAGTCGAACGCACTTTGCTCAATCGTATCCGGGTCGTAACCAAAATAACTGGTTAAAGACCCATGCGGATCAAGATCCATAACCAACACTCTTTTGCCTTCTTGTGCCAACAACCCGCCTAGGGTTACTACACTAGTCGTTTTACCGACCCCGCCTTTCTGATTGGCAATACCCCAGATTCTCACCGCGTCACCTCTGAAAAATTATATTTTAGCTTTGCTCAAGCATACCATTTAGCCTAGCTGGCTAGAATATCCTGCTAGGGATACTTGCTAATTCTGTATCGCTTGAACAAATGAACAACGGAAATGGCATAAAGTTGCCGAATTTACGTCACTAATAATCTTAATAGTGTACAGAGCACAAATCGTGCCATCGGCACAGTATTGAAAGGTAAATACTTAGAAAATATTTCTTTATAAATGAATGAGCTACGAGACTTACTTCATTAAGCCCTGACGAATATCCTGACTTTTGGAAATTAATAGAACAACGCGGCGGTTTTTGCTTTTTCCAGCTGCCGTATCATTCCTAGCAGCAGGTTGAAACTCTCCGTAACCCATCGCGCCCATGCGAGAAGGCGACACCCCCTCCAGTGCGAGGTATCTAACAACTGTGGCTGCTCGCGCTGCAGAGAGCTCCCAATTAGATGGGAATACAGGGCTTCGAATAGGAACATTATCAGTATGCCCCTCTACCAGCATAGCGTTATCGTGCTGGTTCATAATACCTGCAATTTTTTCAATAATTGGCAAAGCATCATCAACAGGCTCCACACCGCCGCTTTGAAAAACAACCGTATCATCCAACGAGATCTCGATCCAATCGTCTTTCTTCTGAACGCTTACCTTTTCCTCGAATATCAAGTCTTCAAAGTTATCTTCAAACTCCCCTGCTATCATTTCGAGTTGGAGGTCTTCTTTGCTAGGTTCCTTCTTTTTCTTTCGTTGATCAGGGGGTGGTGATGACTCACCGATCATTGGTTGGATAAAAATTTCACGTGAATCCGGAGAGGTAGAGCGAGGACTTATATCTCCAACCTGAATTGGCTTTATGGTTTTCGCGGGAGCGTTAAAGACCCCTTCCAAACTCTCAGAAAGGACTTTATATTTACCTTCATTTACCGAAGAAATTGAATACATCACAACGAAGAAAGCAAACAGCAAAGTGATAAAGTCAGCGTATGATACTAACCAACGCTCATGATTATCATGCTCTTCTTCTAATTGCCTGCGCATAGCTTAGCTCAAGTAATAGTTAAGTGATAAAGCCGCGTAGCTTTAGCTCGATTGAACGAGGGTTCTCTCCCTCTGAGATTGCCACCAAGCCTTCGATAAGCATTTCTCTATACTGGGATTGCCGTTGAATCACAGACTTTAGCTTACTACCGACTGGGAAAAACAGCAGGTTGGCAAATGCAACGCCATAAATTGTCGCTACAAAGGCAGTCGCGATACCAGCGCCAAGAGAGGATGGGTCAGCAAGGTTACTCATAACATGTATCAGACCCATTACTGCGCCAATGATACCAATGGTAGGAGAATACCCCCCCATCCCGTCATAGATCTTTGCTGAACTAAGGTCATGACGCTCTTTAGAAATAAGATCCAACTCAAGTACATTTCTAATCACTTCAGGCTCAGCACCATCAACGAGCAGCTGAAGACCTTTACCAGCAAAAGGCTCATCTTCTTTATCGACTGAAGACTCTAGCCCAAGCAAGCCCTCTTTTCTTGCTCGCATACTCCAGGAAATAACCTTTTCAATCCCGTCATCAATCGACACATAAGGCGGTATAAACACCCAGCGCAACATGACAATGCCTCGCTTTAATGTCTGAAAAGGAGTTTGTAACAATATCGCAGCAAACGTACCGCCTATAACTATTAAGGCAGCGGGGCCATTAAATAATGAATCAATATGGCCACCCTCTAGGTAGTTACCACCTAAAATGGCACCAAAGCCAAGGATAACACCTAAGATACTCAGCAAATCCATTACATCACTCCTTCAATCACGTGATCTGCTATGGCGTCAATATCAAAAGAGCCGTCAGAGTAACCAGCCTTGTCAACTGCCATCGGCATTCCATAAATTACGCAGCTTTTTTCGTTCTGAGTATAAACCGTGGAGCCAGACTGTTTAAGCAAGCGGCAACCTTCTCTACCATCGGCCCCCATACCAGTCAGAACAATTCCCAAAACTCTTCCGGGGAACGCTTTCGAAGCTGAACCGAAAGTCACGTCGACGGAAGGTTTGTAGGTCAACCTAGCATCACCTTCCAAAATTGAGATAGACCGACCTTTACCCGAGACAATCATTTGCTTAGCACCAGGTGCTAAAATTGCTGTTCCTGCCTGCAATGTTTGCCCATCTACTCCATGCTTAACGGTAAGTTGACATAAATTGTTTAGGCGCTCTGCAAATGCAGGGGTAAAGGTCTCAGGCATGTGCTGAACAATCAGTACAGGAACCGGCAGATTAGCCGGTAGCTTTGACAGTACTTTTTGTAAGGCAACCGGCCCACCCGTTGAAGCGCCGATGACTAGAAGGTCTACCGGGTGAGATAACTTCTTGGCTCTGTGCGTGGCGCGTTGACCACGATTAGTACTCTGTACTTCCGGGCGTGACGGCACACTTTTATTTGTAGTGCTTGGGCGTCCGCTCACTGCTCTACGCTTTAAAACACTTGAACTCTCACTTGCTTGTATACTGGATGAAGCCTCTGGGTTTAGTGAGCTAGCGCTGCTAACCGAGCCACTTTGAGAAGTTCCACTCTTTTTTGCAATAGCCAGGATTCTTTTCTTCAGAACCTCTTGCATTTTCCCTGCATCGCGAGCGATATCTTCAAAATTCTTTGGTAAAAAATCGACCGCTCCAGCTTCTAGCGCATCTAGCGTTACACGAGCACCTTCGTAGGTAAGAGATGAGAACATTAGAATAGATGTAGGGCATTCTTGCATGATATGGCGAATAGCTGTAACGCCATCCATAACAGGCATCTCGTAATCCATGGTGACCACATCAGGGGACAATTTCTTTACGAGCTCAATTGCTTCACGCCCGTTTGACGCAGTACCAACGATCTTGATTTCAGAAACCAAGCTTAGAATTTCACAAACCCGTTTCCGAAAAAAGCCAGAATCATCTACAACTAATACAGTGACACTCATCGAATCTAACAAGCGCCCCCGTAGCGATAAAGATTGCAGCGTGTACTATAGCGACAGCGCATCCTGATTTTTAGCCTATGCGTAGCGGTCTAATAGACTTGGAATATCTAGTATCAAGGCGATACGACCATCACCCGTAATCGTTGCGCCGGCCATGCCTGCTGTGCCATGTAGCATGTCACCAAGTGGTTTAATCACGACTTCTTCTTGGCCAACCAACTGATCCACAATAAAGCCTACGCGCTTACTACCCACAGCGACAATCACCACATGAGCAGAATCAGTATCTTCAGTGTATGAATTCACTAACCAGCGTTTGATGTAAAACAAGGGATAAACATTATCACGAACAACAACACACTCCTGTCCATCAACAACATTTGTCTTGGTCAAATCAAGGTGGAAAATTTCAACCACACTAACCAGAGGAAAAGCAAAGGACTGATTTCCAAGCTTAACCATCAAGGTAGGCATGATCGCCAAAGTTAAGGGTACTTTAATTGAAAGTCGCGAGCCTTTACCTAACTCAGAATCAATATTTACCGTACCGTTTAACTGGGTAATTTTTGTCTTAACAACATCCATTCCCACACCACGGCCGGAAATATCGGATATTTCCTGCTTAGTCGAAAAGCCAGGTGCAAAAATAAGGTTATAACATTCGCTATCGCTTAAGCGATCAGCAGCGTCTTGGTCGTAAATGCCTTTTTCAACAGCTTTTTGACGTAGAACCTCAGCATCCATACCTGCGCCATCATCTTCAATGGCTAGCATGATATGATCACCTTCCTGCTGTGCTGACAGAACCACCTGCCCTATACGTTCCTTACCTTTCGTCACACGGTCATCAGGCATTTCAATGCCGTGGTCTACAGCGTTTCGTACAAGGTGAACCAAGGGGTCAGATAGCGCTTCAACAAGGTTCTTATCAAGGTCAGTATCTTCACCAACCAGAACCAGGTTAACCTCTTTCTTAAGGTTCCGAGCCAAATCTCGCACAACCCTGGGAAAACGTCCAAAGACCTTCTTAATCGGCTGCATTCGAGTTTGCATAACCGCTGACTGAAGATCACCTGTTACGACATCTAAGTTGGACACAGCCTTCTGCATGGACTCGTCACTGCTTGCATCGCCAAGACGTTTTAGTCGGTTACGCACAAGCACCAATTCACCCACCATATTCATGATATCGTCTAGGCGCTTTGTATCAACACGAACTGTTGTTTCTGTCGCTATGGTTTCATTCTTCTTCGATGCCGCTTTAGCAGCTGGTTTTGCAGCCGGCTTTGGCTTAGCTGCAGCTGCTGAGGCTGGGGCCGGTGCAGGCGCTGGCTTTGGTGTGGGCTCTGGAGCCGGCGCAGAACTGGCAGCAGCCTTGGTCGTTGGCGACCCGCCTGCTCCATGAAGTTCATCCAGTAGCTTTTCGAACTCATTATCGGTAATCAACTCTCCATCACCGCTAGCAGGAGTAGCTGACGCTTCAGACGTGGCATCACCTGCAGCAATACCTTCGCTATTGAACTGACCTTCACCATGCAAGTCATCCAATAGTTTTTCAAATTCTTCTTCGCTTATATCACCCGACTCTGGCGAGCTGCTCGTGTCGCCACCCGCAGCCGGTTCTTCAAAAAATAAATCCGCCGAGGAGCTGTCTGGTGAAGCTGAGGCACCAGCACTTTCGCTGACACCAACAGGAGCACCGGAACCGTGTAGCTCATCTAACAAGTTTTCGAATTCGTCATCGGTAATTTCGTCAGATTCTTGTTCGGATGCCGCTGGTGCACTCCCTTTACCCGCATCATCATCTAATGCATCCAAGAGCTGTTCAAACTCATCATCAGTAATATCAGCCTCTTCAGCAGAGGCTTCTGCAGCAACCGGCTCCGGTGTTGGTTCAACAGCTGCAGGTTCAGCAGCAGGCGCAGCGTCAGCAGGTTTCGCAAAACGTTCTAAGTCACTTAAAAGCTGTGGGTCAGCTGGGGTTGGATCTTGGCCATCTCTGACTTCACTGAACATTTCGTTTACAGAGTCTAACGCACGTAAAACGACATCCATTAAGTCAGCATCAAGACTTCGCTTACCATTTCGCAGAATATCGAACACGTTTTCTGCAATATGACAACACTTGACCAGTGCATCCAACTGTAAAAAGCCTGCTCCACCCTTTACAGTGTGAAACCCTCTAAAAATTGCGTTTAGCAAATCTTTATCGTCTGGATTTTGCTCTAGATCAACCAGTTGCTCTGAAAGAAGCTCGAGTATCTCTCCAGACTCTACAAGAAAGTCCTGAAGTATCTCATCATCCGCTTCAAACCCCATCTTCTACGCCCCTTTAAAATCCTAGACTGGACAGCAAATCATCCACATCATCCTGGCCAGAAACAACGTCTTCGCGTTGCTCTGCATGGAGTTGTGGACCTTCACCCTCAATGCCTGTTTCTTGTTTTTCTACTTCGTGGACTGTTCCTGTAATCTGGTCAACCTTACCGGCCATTCTGACCAAATTAACAAGATTCTCTTCAACATCTTTAACCAATCCGGTGACTCGTTGAATCACTTGACCAGTTAAGTCTTGGAAAGACTGCGCTAACAGTATTTGCGTGAGATTATCATTTACTTTATCTGAATCCTCACACAACTTTCCAAGGAAAGTTCCCATTGTGGCTGTCAGCGTTCTAAACTCATCAGGTTTCATTTCCTTACGCTGTAAGCGAGACCAATCCATCTTGAGTTTTTTCGCTTCCTGGCTGATTCCTGAAGCATAAGGCATGGTTTCTTCGACAAGATCCAAGGTCTTGTTTGCAGCCTTATTGGTCATATCAACCACATACGCGAGTCGGTCGGACGCATCCTCTATAGTAGACAGGTCATCTTTAGCCGTCTCACTGGAAGCATCGATGTGAAAGTTCCGAATTGACTCGTGTAGCGACCGAGTTAAGCGACCGACTTCTTGGTACAGAGTTTTATCCCGAGTCTCATTTAACTCAGAAATAATACCTAACGCCCCCGACAAGTCTCCTTTGTCAATTCGCTCCTTCAACTCATTAGCCTGAGCCTTCAAAGTCTGCTCAAAACCGCTTAGAGGTTCGCTATTTATTAGCTTTGCGTCAGTCATGAATCGCTCAGCCTTAGGAATCGATACGTTCGAAGATTTTCTCAATCTTCTCTTTTAAAACAGCTGCGGTAAATGGCTTAACGACATAACCGTTCACACCTGCTTGCGCGGCAGCAACTATCTGATCTCGTTTAGCCTCAGCCGTTACCATTAGCACAGGAAGACTTTTGAGGTTATCGTCAGAACGAACATGCTGAAGCAACTCAATACCAGTCATCCCAGGCATATTCCAGTCAGTCACCAGAAAGTCATACTTACCTGTTTGAAGCATTGGTAAGGCAGTACTACCATCGTCAGCTTCATCAGTATTAGTAAACCCTAGGTCACGCAATAGGTTCTTAATAATTCGTCTCATTGTAGAAAAATCATCTACTACGAGAATTTTCATATCTTTATTCAAGTCGACCTCCACTCATGTCGATACCCGAAATTACATTTTAATACCTAAAAACAAGTCTAGTCGGTGTTCTTAGGCTAGCCAGTTTTTTTTGATATTTGTTTCACTTATCGGCACATTTCTTAACAACTATATAAAATCAAGCCAATTTATTAATTTTATTCGCTTTATTTTCCCCTTACATGGGGGACAAACTTTGAGAAAAGAGGTCTAAGCAAATAGTTCGATCAGGCTAAGACAAACTGCAATCAGGTACGCCAATCACTCATTCTAGCTTTCAAACGCATCGCTGCTTGAGAATGTATTTGACTTACTCGAGACTCACTAACAGAGAGCACCAAACCAATTTCTTTAAGATTCAACTCTTCTTCATAATATAAAGACAAAACCATTTTTTCACGCTCAGGGAGAACATCAATCTCTTTGGCCAAAGCTCGACGAAAGGCATCATTCTGAACATCCGTCGCGGGCGTGTAATTCTCGGACAAATACTCTTCACTAGAAACGTCACCTGACTCACTTAGCTCTTCAAAGCTAAATAACTTGCCACTAGCGCTGTCTTTCAAGCAAGCAAAGTATTCCTCAAGCGTCATACCTAACTCTGAGGCAACCTCGCCATCCTGCGCATCACGACCCTCTCTATCTTCAATAGCCTTGATCGCTTCACTTATCTTTCTTGCATTCCGATGAACAGACCTTGGCACCCAGTCTCCCCGGCGCACCTCATCCATCATCGAACCACGAATTCTAATGCCCGCATAAGTTTCAAAGGACGCACCTTTAGAAGCTTCATACTTCCTGGAAGCCTCTAATAACCCGATCATACCAGCCTGAATTAAATCATCGACCTGAACGCTAGACGGTAGACGAGATATCAAATGATGCGCAATTTTTTTGACTAAAGGCGCATGAGACCGAATCAAATCATCGGCACGTTTTACTTGAGCGTCTGTATACATCAGCCTATGACACCGGAACTAAACACGTTCTAGTTTGAGGTAGCCTGAACCAGGCGCTCAACAAAGAACTCCAAATGACCTTTTGGAGAAGAAGGCAGTGGCCAGCTATCCGCTTTTTGGGCAAGCGTCTTATATGCCAACGATGCTTTTGCACGAGGATACACATCAGAAACAGCCCGTTGACGCTGCACTGCTTTTTTCACCGACTCATCGAAAGGGATTGACCCAACATACTGCAGAGCAACATCGAGAAATCTCTCAGTAACGTGAGCAAGCTTGGAATAGAGGTGGCGCCCCTCTTCCTGCGTTTTAACCATATTCGCCAGTACACGAAAACGGTACATATCGTAATCGCGATTTAACAATTTAATTAGCGCATATGAATCGGTAATCGATGTAGGCTCATCACATACGACAACAATAACTTCTTGCGCAGCCCTAAGAAACGAAACAACACCATCGGATATACCTGCTGCGGTATCAATAATCAGGACATCGAGATCTTCAGAAATTTCACTAAAGGCATTAATTAAACCGGCATGTTCCATTGGATTCAAAGAAACCATTTTTTGCGTACCAGATGAAGCTGGTACTACTTTTATTCCTTTGGGCCCATCAACCAAAACGTCACGCAGAGAACATTCGCCACTTATCACATCCGCTATATTGCTTTTAGAGGTGATACCTAACAAAACATCAACATTAGCCAAACCTAAATCGGCATCTAAAAGTACAACACGACGCCCCATCTCAGCGAGCATAATCGAAAGGTTAATAGACACATTACTTTTGCCCACACCACCTTTACCGCCAGTTACCGCGATTACCTGAACCGGATTAGAATTCGCCATACTGGTGAAAATCCCCTTTTATACATCTAATTATTTTTCGCACTTCAGTTTATTCAACCATATTGAGATCTTCGTGATACTGAAACATTGACCGTATTTTCAGTGTATACTGCATAATCTTGCTACATTCAGCTCTATATTTTAATCAACGCTAATAAGAGTTTAGCAGATATGATTAAGTTTACGCAGAATGAGAGAATATTTGATCTAAAACACCTTCATGCTCTTGGGCGCTGATTGTTACCCATCGCTCCGAACTATTCAATAAAGATTCAGCTCTCGAGAGGATTTCTTTTTGCCTAAACACATGAATATCCTCAGGAACTCGCTGACCGTCAGTAAAATAACTGGCTTTGAGACGCGTATCGATAAGAAAGCTCATCACCTCACCCAGGCTAACAGCTTCATCAACCTTAGTAATAATGGCGCCTGACAAGCCTACCATTTTGTAGTGATGGTAATTTGAACACATCACCTGATACTGCCCTACAGACGATACAACAAGGTGTGACTGAATATCATGACCCGACAGCTTTAATTCCTGCAGCTGCTCAGACCAGCACGCGTCGGTATGCATTAGGCCAGCAGTATCAACCAAGACAAGTTTTTTGTGACGCAAGCCATCAAGTATGGTATCCAGACTATGACGCTCATCAACAACATGGACAGGCACATTGAGTATTCTGCCAAACACCTTTAGTTGCTCGTGCGCAGCTATGCGGTATCTGTCAGTTGTCACCAAGGCTATATCATCAGCACCATGTCGAATAACAAACTGAGCAGCCATTTTACCTATTGTCATGGTCTTACCACTACCTGTAGGCCCAACCAATGCAATGACGCCACCCTGCTCGATCAGGTCATCTTCAGGAGCCGATATTAAAGCTGAAACACCCTGTGAAACACGAGACCATGCCTGACTGTAGTCCATACCTAAATCAACCATTGCCATTAGCCGTTTTTTAAGATCCCCGGCAATACAAAGGGATTCGAGTTTACGTTCGATTTTGCTGAGCGTAGCCGATTGCTCACGTTCTTTTTCATTCTGCACTTGCTTGTAAGCCTGCCCGGACATTAGTTTTTTAATCTCTAATATCTCTGCACGCATATCCGATAATTCGCCCCACGGAGTACCATTTTGTTTAGCATCATGTGACGCAGCCTTGCGCTCCATTGCCGAAGAGCTTGCCTCTGGTTCAGACACTGCCTCTGAATCGTTCTCTTGCGCAAGAGCATCAGGCCGCTCTTTACGCTTAGCCTTAACCTCTTCTATCTTTCTACGCGCACTATCTAGCTCTTTTTGCAGTTTCAGGTGTTTTTCTGCATGCATACGAGCAAGTTGGGAAGGGCTAGGCTCGCCACGCTCTATCAATTGACTTTCGATGGTTTCAGGTGAGACATCTTCCTCATAGTCGAGCGCAGCAACAATTTCGACACCACCGTCAACTTTTGAGTTGGATAAGATAACCGCATCGGGGCCAAGTTCTTCTCGAACCATTTTTAAAACTTCTTGCATGGTCGCTGAAAAAAAGCGTCTAACTTCCATAAGGAATCACCTGATTATGTTTACTACTCATCACTTCAATTGAACCTTGGAGCGAGTTCTACCGACACGACGTCAATTTATTGACCTACGTTCGCGACGATTGTTATTTGTTTATTGTTTGGCACTTCCTGGTAAGAAAGGACATTAATCGGGTCACTCCCAAACCTTACAAACTTAGCAAGCACTGGTCTCAAAGGCCCTGATACCAAAAGGATTGCAGGCTTTCCGAGCATTTCCTGGCGTTGAGCTGCTTCACCGAGCGATCGCTGAAGTGTTTCAACTATTCGGGGCTCAAGTATCATTCCCATATCATCACCCGCGCCAGTTTTTTGTGACTGCTGCACAGACTTTAGCAATAACTGTTCCAAGTCGGGCTCTAAGGTAATAACGGGGATTTCATCATCATTTCCACAAATATTTTGGACAATCAATCTTTTCATACCCTGTCGACATGCTTCTGTTAGCAGGGTGGAATCAGCTGACTTTGGAGTTACATTAACCAGCGCTTCAGCGATCGAACGCATATCTCTAATAGGTACGTCCTCGATCAATAGACTCTGAAGAACTTTTAATAACAGACTGACTGTTAATGTATTTGGAACCAGCTCTTCTGATAGCTTAGGTGACACCTTCGCCAACTGATCCAACCATTGCTGTACCTCCTCATGCCCCAATAACTCACTAGCATGCTTCTGAAGCACTTGATTCAAGTGTGTCGCCACCACAGTACTCGCATCGACAACGGTATAACCTAGCGTTTGCGCATGATCCTTTTGAGAACTCTCAACCCAGATTGCATCAAGCCCAAAAGCAGGGTCTCTACCCTCAACCCCGTCAATTTTCCCAAAGACCTGACCCGGGTTAATAGCTAGCTCTCTCTCTGGGTGAATTTCTGCTTCAGCAATCGTTACGCCCATCAAGGTGATTCGGTAAACATTTGGCATAAGGTCAAGATTGTCGCGAATATGAACTGAAGGCATTAAGAAACCTAACTCTTGCGACAGCTTTTTACGCACCCCTTTTATCCTACCAAGCAATGCCCCCCCCTGATTTTTATCAACAAGAGGAATTATGCGATAACCAACTTCCAGGCCTATAATATCGACCGACAAAACATCATCCCAGCCAAGCTCTTTGTACTCTTCTTTAGGCTGTCCATCAGCCGATATTTGACCTTGATTATCAGGCGTTACATTAGCACCGCCAGACATATTAGGCTGAGCACCTGACCTGCGAGCACCCGGAGCGCTTGCTTCAACCTCTTCACCTTTCGATCTCTTGTTTTGACCATACCAAGCAAAAAATGCTAAACCGCCACCCAAACCCAAGAATGCCAAATGAGGCATGCCCGGTACCAGACCCATTGCGATAAGAATGCCTGAGGCCACATATAAAGCCTTTGGGGATAGAAACATCTGATCAAGAACTTGTGACGACATGTCCTGCATACTACTAACACGTGTCACCATAATTGCTGCGGCGGTAGAAAGTAGTAGCGAAGGAATCTGTGCAACCAAGCCATCACCAATAGTCAGTAGCGAATACTTTTCCATTGCATCAGAGAATTCTAGATCATGCTGCACCATGCCAATAGAGAGACCGCCTATGATATTGATCGCTAAAATCAACAAACCCGCAATGGCATCACCACGAACAAACTTACTGGCACCATCCATAGAACCATAAAAGTCAGCCTCCGTTGCAATTTCTTCACGACGTGACTTGGCTTCTTCCTGTTCGATAATGCCAGCATTAAGATCAGCATCAATCGCCATCTGTTTACCCGGCATCGCATCGAGCGTAAAGCGCGCACTAACCTCCGAGACCCTGCCAGCACCCTTTGTTACAACAACAAAGTTAATAATCATCAAAATAGCAAAGACAACCAAACCGACAGCGTAATTGCCTCCAATGACAACCTCACCGAAGGCCTCAATCACCTTACCTGCAGCATCGCCACCTTCGTGCCCCTCCAAGAGAACAACACGAGTTGAAGCGACATTTAGCGCCAAACGTAAAAGCGTGGCAACTAACAAAACGGTTGGGAATATCGCGAACTCAACGGGCCGCAGGGAGTAGACACAAACAAGCAAGACAACAAGCGCCAAAGCAATATTGAAGGTAAACAACAAATCAAGCAGGAAAGGAGGAACAGGAAGGGTCATCATCCCCAGGATTGCAATCAATAGCACCGGGATGGCGAGATTACCCTGAGTAAGAACCTTGAATTGTTGAAGCATTGCGGCTTGCTGCATAAATATCACTACCAAGACTGATATCGTCACTAATTTGACGAAAAACAAATATCAGTAAGGTATCAGCAAGATTCACGCCGACTTCTACAGTTTACGGTAATTAGGCAATGCCAGCCCCTTAATCAAGAGCCATCATATTTAAGATCATCCGGTATGGGGAAGTCCGGTTTCGGAGGTTTTGTAATAACGCGACGCCTAAACTGCTTAAGCTGAAATACGTATGCCAGCACTTGTGCAACCGCCATATACAAACCACTCGGAATTTCCTGACCAATCTCGGCATGATGGTAGACCGAACGCGCAAGCGGTGGAGCCTCAACAATTTCGACATCATGTTCGTTGGCAATTTCTCTAATCTTCAAGGCGACTTGATCATGCCCTTTCGCAAGCAAAATTGGCGCGGCATCTTCTTCAGGTTTATATCGTAGCGCGACTGAAAAGTGAGTTGGGTTGGTAATCACCACGTCAGCCTG
>NZ_LWFZ01001401.1:0-894 GCF_001635225.1 Oleiphilus sp. HI0086 | reverse complement strand
AGAGAATTGAAGAAAGTCATGCCTAATACTCCGCAGCAAATGTTGTTGCGAGGTCAAAATCTGTTAGGTTATAGACATTATGCTGATGACGTTGTTGATAAGTTCGTAGAGCGTGCTGTAAAAAATGGTGTTGAGGTATTCCGTGTTTTTGACGCGATGAACGACCCTCGCAACCTGGATCGTTCGCTTAAAGCTGTTAAAGCAAACGGCGGTCATGCTCAGGCAACGCTTTCCTATACAACAAGTCCTGTACATACTTTGGAAAGCTGGGTTAGCTTAGCGAAGCAGATTGAAGACTTGGGTGCAGATTCTATCGCTATTAAAGATATGGCCGGTACATTAACGCCTTATGCTGCTTCTGAGTTGGTTGGGCGTTTGAAAGCTCAGACTGATCTAGAAGTTCAATTACATGCACACGCGACTTCTGGCTTGTCAGATATGACAATTCTTAAAGCGGTTGAAGCAGGTATTGACCGTGTTGACACGGCTATTTCTTCAATGGCAATGACATACGGCCATACTGCGACTGAAAGTGTGGTTGCGGCATTGGCAGGTACTGGTCGTGATACTGGCTTGGACATGAAGCTTCTTGAAGAGATTGCTGCTTACTTCCGTAAGGTTCGTAAGAAGTACGCTAAGTTCGAAGGTTCATTGCGTGGTACTGATTCGCGAATTCTGATTGCCCAGGTTCCTGGTGGCATGTTGACCAACATGGAAAACCAGTTGAAAGAGCAGGGTGCTGCAGACAAATTTGATGCAGTGCTAGAAGAAATTCCACGTGTTCGTGAAGATCTTGGTCATATTCCTCTTGTAACACCTACTTCTCAGATTGTTGGAACCCAAGCGGTTCTGAACGTATTGACTGGCGAGCGCTATAAATCAATCTCTAAAGAG
>NZ_LWFZ01001400.1:0-991 GCF_001635225.1 Oleiphilus sp. HI0086 | reverse complement strand
TAGGTGATAGTTGATAATCTACCTGAACGTAATAACCAATAAACTTTTCCACATTTTTATTGCCAGCAAAAATGTTATCTACTTCGATATCTCGTCGTTGGATTTCAGTTGTGAAGCGCCATTTATCAATACTGAGTTCAAAAGAAAGCATCAATGCTTTTAGGCCAAGCTCACCCTCAAACAGTGGAGGGGTGACAGTAAGATCTTGAAACGTTTCCCCTGCTCCCGGTGTAAAATCAGCATCTAATTGAACATAAGAAAGCGCAGTGCGCCACGCACCAGAACCGGGTTCAAAAGACAGCCTCGTAAAGCTAGCGCGCTCATTATCGAAGCTACCAGAGGTTTTCGTACTTAAGATTGACTCAACACTATGACTATTAAAAATCGGCTCACCAAAAGCAGTACTAAACGACAACGTACCGCTCTGGAATTCCCGGTGCCCATAAAGCCCTATACTATCTGATGAATGTAATATCTCTTGCAAGTAATCAATATAAATAGACTCAGGCAACAGTAAGCTAGGACGTGTTACTGCAACATCTCTAGTTTCGTTAAAGAAGCCAAACGGATTCTTTAAACGCCCTGCTCTTAAACCTAAACCATATTCAAAATCATCAAAAAGCCGCCAATCAAGTATCGCAAAATCAAGTCTAGTACCTTTTGGCTCGCCGTTACCAATCTGTTTGTAAAGACCCTGCATGGAAAACTGTAAAGAGTTCGTCGCCTTCCAAGACCCGTTTAAACCAACACTATTGTATTTAAAGCTACCATCAGAACTAGAACCCAAAAAATCATTTTCATCGGTTAAAACAAAGCTTTGACTAACAAAACCGTGCCAATTGATATGATCCACTAGATATTTCTTAGCTTCCGTAGCGAAAGAAACTAAAGAAGTTCCACCCAGCACAACCGCTAAAACGGCCTTAGCGAATACTGACCGTAGTAACATGCTCATTCGACATGCCTCCTTCAACATAACCAATTGCCCCGG
>NZ_LWFZ01001399.1:0-939 GCF_001635225.1 Oleiphilus sp. HI0086 | reverse complement strand
TCTTAAATCAAAGTTGTCTAGTCAGTGTAGTGAAACGCAGCTATCTTTGTTCGACCGAATTATCGGGGGCGGTCAGCAGCTCGCTGAACAGATCAGCACGACTTTGGATTCTACGCGGGTAGAAGCTGGAAAGCTGGCTGCCGACATTTCCCGCTTCAATGCAGTGCCTGCGCTTGAAGAAGCGTGTGTACAAGGTGAAACCCTTGCCAAGAAAAAAGGCTTGGATTTTCGCTCTGAGATTTCGGATTCTAACATATACGCCTTGGCAGACAGGCAGCACTTTAAGCAAATTGCGATCAACCTTATTTCCAACGCAATTAAATATACGCAAGCGGGAGCTATTGAAGTATCTCTTCGTCCCAGTTTTGATGAGCAGGTCGGCAAGTGCGTTACTCTTGAAGTAAATGATACAGGCTGTGGTGTTCCTCAAGGACAGCGTGAAAGCATTTTCAAACTATATCAGCGCCAAGATTCCCATGAGAATAGTGAGATTGAAGGTGATGGCTATGGTTTAGCAATATGCTGCGAAATGCTCGCGCTGAATCATGGTCGAATTGTTCTCGATAGCGAGGTGGGGCGAGGTAGCTCCTTCTCGGCTATTTTTCCTCGTTAGGCGATGCTAAAGCGCTTATTTCTTGCCATATCATTCAACACTCCCTAAAATCGATGAAAATCTTGTCGGGGAGCATCTGTCATTTTATCGCTTGATGATTTGCGAATGCTGAGACCATATAAATTCTTGGGATATATCCAATTATTTGTTGTTCTACATTTTGTAGGCAGATAGGGACCCGTTGAACCTGATTGGTTAGAACCAGCGTAGGGAACAAGAATTCATCAAGACTAGACCGATGATTCTAATTGCTTCCTTACTTACCACACTCGTAATACCGGATATGCGGAGCAATAGATGAAAAACGATTCGTTAAAGAAACTGGG
>NZ_LWFZ01001398.1:0-1048 GCF_001635225.1 Oleiphilus sp. HI0086 | reverse complement strand
TAAAGAACAAGGGTACCTGACTTACTCAGAAGTAAACGACCACCTTCCAGAAGATATTGCGGATCCGGATCAGGTTGAAGACATTATTCGCATGATCAACGACATGGGTATTCAGGTTGTTGAAGTTGCGCCTGATGCTGATTCATTGCTTATGTCAGATGGAGATTCAACAGACGAAGTGGCGGCGGCTGAAGCAGCTGCGGCACTGGCAGCAGTAGAAACCGAAGCAGGCAGAACAACTGACCCAGTACGTATGTATATGCGTGAAATGGGTACTGTAGAGCTACTAACGCGTGAAGGCGAAATTCGTATCGCCAAGCGTATCGAAGAAGGTGTTCGGGATGTGATGGCATCTTTGGCTCACTTTCCGGGTGTCGTTCAGGGTATCTTGGATCGATATGACACGACAGTGGAAGAAGAAGGCCGTCTAAGTGACATTATTTCAGGCTTTGTTGACCCAGAGACCGATGCGATTCCTGCACCGGCTCCTATAGTCGAAGCGAATAGTGCTGATTCCGACGACGATGACGAAGAAGAGGGCGAGAAAGGCCCTGATCCAGAAGAAGTGCGTGAGCGCATGGATGAACTTCGTGCTCAGCTAGCGGTAGCCTTAGCAGAAGAAGCAAAGCATACTCGTAGCAGTAAAGAAGCAGCTAAAGCTTATAATGAGCTAGGTAAACTGTTTGCACCGTTTAAATTGAGTGCCAAGCAGTTCGATGCCTTGATCGTTGAAGTTCGTACTACCAACGAAATCGTTAGGATTAATGAGCGTGCAGTTATGGCGCTTTGCTCCAGATATTGCGGTATGGATCGTAAAGAGTTCATCAAACGATTCCCGGGTAATGAAGCAAACCTACAGTGGATTGACGGCCTAATTGAAGAAAGTCACCCCTGTGCAGCGAAGCTAGAAGCGAACCGTGTTGAAATTACGCGTGCGCAAAGAAAGATCGCAGAAATGGCTAACATAACTGGCATGACCATCGCTGAAATTAAAGACGTCAACCGTCGTGTATCGATTGGTGAAGCAAAAGCGCGTCGTGCGAAAAAG
>NZ_LWFZ01001397.1:0-1026 GCF_001635225.1 Oleiphilus sp. HI0086 | reverse complement strand
TTAGGGTTTCCTTGTCCTTTAGAGGCTTTCATTAAAGGCCCCATAAATCCGCCCATAAGCTTTTTACGCTTTTTGTCATCGGCCTCTTTATACTGTGCAATCTGATCAGCCATGCCAGCGAGTACTTCGTCAACCAATGCTTCTAGCGCACCGGTATCAGATACCTGCTTTAGACCTTGTGATTCAATAATTGCGTCAACATCATCACCAGATTTTTCCCAAAGTGTATTGAATACTTTCTTTGCACCTGAAGACGACAAAGTGTTGTCTTTAACTCTAAGCACCAGTTGCCCAAGTTGCTCTGCACTGATAGGAGAATCTTTTAAGGAGATGCTGTCGCTGTTGAGTCGCGCGCTTAGCTCTCCCATTGTCCAGTTGGCAGAAAGCTTAGCGTCACCTGAAATGCTACTGGCTGTCTCGAAATAATGAGAAAGGTCTGCCTGTGCTGAGATCAAGCCTGCATCGTAACTTGATAAGCCGTATTCGGCGCAGAACCTTGCCTTTCGTGCATCAGGAAGCTCTGGCATCTCAGTTTTAATCTGATCAATAAACTCGTCAGACAATTCGACAGGAAGCAGGTCAGGGCATGGGAAGTAGCGGTAATCGTTTGCTTCTTCTTTGCTACGCATGGAGCGGGAGATATCTTTCTCTCCATCGTATAAGCGGGTCTCTTGCGTGATGCTGCCGCCATCTTCAAGAATATCTATCTGACGCTCAACCTCAAGGGCGATCGCCTTTTCCATGAAGCGGAAGGAGTTAAGGTTCTTGGTTTCGGTTCGTGTACCAAGCTCTTCCTGACCTTTGGGGCGTACCGAGATATTGACGTCAAAGCGCATTGAGCCTTGTGACATTTCACCGTCACAGATGCCAAGAGAGGTAACAATTGAGTGTAGTTTTTTGGCAAAGGCGACTGCTTCTTCACTATTGCTGATATCAGGCTCTGACACGATTTCAATAAGCGGTGTTCCCGCGCGGTTCAGATCTATGCCTGACATGCCATGGTAATCTTCATGAAGCGATTTACCG
>NZ_LWFZ01001396.1:0-976 GCF_001635225.1 Oleiphilus sp. HI0086 | reverse complement strand
CTTCTTAAATGTCTGAATATAAAATTTCCGCTTTGAATATTCATCCGGTCAAATCTCTTGGTCCGGTATCCTTAAGTGAAGTTGAAATTGATCGCTTTGGTTTGCGTTTTGATCGACGTTTTATGTTGGTGGATGATGCCGGGCGATTTATTACTCAGCGAAAATATAGCGCCTTAGCCAAAGTTTCTGCAAGCTTTGATGGTAGTACTTTAAATATATCGGACGAGGGCATTCCTGAGGTCAGTTTTTCGCTAAGTGAGTTTTCTAAAGAAGCTGATGTATGTGTCTGGTCTGATGAAGTGGGTGCGCTCACCGTACAAGACCGCCGGACACAAGTTATTTCAGACTATTTGGGGGTGAATGTGGCTTTGGCCTATATGCCTGACTCAACTTTTCGCCAGGTCGACCGTGAGTTCTTTGCAGAGAGCCAGCAAGTTAGCTTTGCTGACGGTTTCCCGATTTTATTGACTAACCAGGCCTCATTAGATGACCTGAATAGCCGCTTGGAAGTTCCTGTTGGCATGAACCGTTTTCGGCCGAATATTGTGCTTGAAGGCGATATCCCTTTTCAAGAAGACTCGTGGAAGCGTATTGCTATCGGTGAGATAGAGTTTGCATTAGTTAAGCCATGTAGCCGCTGTATTATGACTTGCATTGATGAGCATGGCGAGATTGGCAAAGAGCCTCTAAAGACGCTAGCTAAGTATCGAAAAAACGATTTTGGTGTTTGTTTCGGACAGAATATGGTTCAACTTAATACAGGGAAAATCTCACTCGATGATAAGCTAAGAGTAATTGAGGTGCTTGAAGAGGGATAGGTAAAGCGCTTCAGCCTATTTCTAAACATAGAAATAGGCATTTAACTGAAAGGTACTTGCCTTAGAAAAGCTCGATTTCGTCCGAGGTATCGTCAGTGCTGTCTTTTTTGGCACTAAAGTGATGTTTGTAAATATCCAAAGCTTCGTCAACACTTGCG
>NZ_LWFZ01001395.1:0-846 GCF_001635225.1 Oleiphilus sp. HI0086 | reverse complement strand
TATTTTCAAAGCCGTTAAAGAAAGATAGTTCAGCGCTAACATTTAGACAAGCATATTTTTAGAAAGAGAAGCCCCTAAATAAATCACTAGTTGAAACAAAGACGTTTAAAGGAGCTCCACTTGATCAAGCAATTCAAGAGAATTGATTTGTCTTATTGCAGAAACAAAAAAAGGGAGCTTGGCCAAAACCAAACTCCCTTTCTTAGCTAGGTCTTAGACTTACTTAGATAAGTCCAACAATAGCTTATTCAAGCGAGATACAAAGGCACCTGGGTCTTTCAGTTGTTCACCGCTAGCAAGAGCAGCTTGATCAAACAAGACGTTGGCCAAGTCGTTGAAACGGTCATCATTTTGCTCTTCGTTCAACTTCTGAACCAATGGGTGCTCCGGGTTCACTTCGAAGCTTGGTTTAGTCTCTGGAACAGCCTGACCAGCTGCTTCCATGATCTTCTTCATTTGTGCGTCCATATCGTGTGCACCGGCCACCAAGCAAGCTGGCGAGTCAGTCAGACGATTAGTAACACGAACTTCTTCAACCTTGTCGCTTAACAAGTCTTTGATCTGGCCGATCAAGCTTTCATAAGTTTTGCTCGCTTCTTCGATCTGTTTTTTGTCTTCTTCGTCTTCGATATCACCTAGATCTAGCTCGCCTTTGGTGATGTCTTGCAAGTGCTTACCGTCAAAGTCACTCAAGTAAGAAATCATCCAGCCATCAACACGATCACTCAGCACAAGCACTTCAATACCCTTTTTACGGAAGATTTCCATGTGAGGGCTACTGATACCGGCTGCATAGCTCTCAGCGCTAACATAGTAGATCTTGTCTTGGCTCTCTTGCATACGTTC
>NZ_LWFZ01001394.1:0-1199 GCF_001635225.1 Oleiphilus sp. HI0086 | reverse complement strand
CTATGCCTGTGCCAATGATGAATATCATCAATGGTGGTGAGCACGCAGACAACAATGTTGATATCCAAGAGTTTATGGTTCAGCCAGTTTCTGCTCCTACTTTTGCCGAAGCACTGCGTGCGGGCGCTGAAATATTCCATGGTTTGAAGAAGGTATTAAGTGAGCAAGGTCTAAATACCGCTGTGGGTGATGAGGGCGGTTTTGCGCCTGACTTGGCTTCTAATGCCGATGCATTGGCGGCAATCAAGGTTGCTGTAGCGAATGCAGGATACGAGCTAGGTAAAGACATTACGCTAGCCTTAGACTGTGCATCAACTGAGTTCTATGTTGATGGTAAATACGACATGAAAGGCGAAGGTAAGGCTTTCAGCCCTGAGCAGTTCTCTGATTATTTGGCTGAGCTTTGCGACCAGTATCCAATCGTTTCTATTGAAGACGGTCAGGACGAGTCGGATTGGGATGGGTGGAAGTATCAAACTGAAAAGTTGGGCGACAAAGTTCAATTGGTTGGTGATGACTTGTTTGTGACCAATACCAAGATTCTTTCTGAAGGTATCGAAAAAGATATTGCTAACTCGATTCTGATTAAATTCAACCAGATTGGTAGCCTGAGCGAAACCTTAGATGCGATTAAGATGGCTAAAGATGCAGGCTATACCGCAGTTATCTCACATCGTTCTGGTGAAACAGAAGACACAACAATTGCTGATTTGGCGGTTGGTACCTGTGCCGGCCAAATAAAGACTGGTTCACTTTGTCGTTCTGATCGTGTTGCTAAGTATAACCGCTTATTGAGAATTGAAGAGCAGTTGGGAAGCAAGGCGCCTTATAAGGGTAGAAGTGAGATCAAAGGACAGTAATTTCTGGCCTTGATTGAATGAAAAGCACTGTGCGTTGAACGTTCAGTGCTTTTTTGTCTTTAGGCAAAACAAGCCTTATCTTAAATTATGCTAATCTTCAGAATTCTTTTCGCTAAAAGCCAATTTCTGAACTAGAGTAAATTTATTCCAATATATGTTTGTTTATCCGTTTTTATGTAGCGGGGCTTTCTTGTCTCTACGCTGTGGTAGCGGGAAGAAATATCGTTTTTGCTTGTCTATGTGTCTTGTCAGCGTATGGCAATCTTTAAGTAATAATGTGACTAGTGTGAAGTTAAAGGTGTAGTGAAGTTGTCCTTATGAAAGTGCTCTGGAGTATAA
>NZ_LWFZ01001393.1:0-1118 GCF_001635225.1 Oleiphilus sp. HI0086 | reverse complement strand
TCAGCAATTAGTGCGCCTATTTGCTGGTCACCACCTAAAGGGCCGCTTTGAACACGGTTCACGCTTAGGCCTGTTTTTTCTTCGATGAGCTTACCGCTTGTTCCTGTCGTAGTGAACTGGCAGCTACTTAAAGCTTCGATATGCTGGTTTAGCCAAGCAACAAGGTCGCTTTTACGATTATCGTGAGCGATTAAAGCGATATTTTCAATTGGATTCATTCTGTGTCCCGAGTTGTCTCACTCATTATTATCATTCTTGGAAAGTGATAGAGAGGCCCTGGAAGCCAACGTAGGTTTTCAGGGCCGTCTTAAAATATAAGTCTAGCTAAGATTTTGCTTTGTATATAAATTACTTAAAAGCTATTGCAAATTTGTGACATTATTTGGCTGTATTGGCCCAGGATGGTGAATGCTTAGGCAAAAAAAAGCCCCGGAAAACCGAGGCATAACAAGTTACCACACTTGATTAAAACGAGCGATCAAGACTAATACTTGACGCTATAGGTTCAATATAACGTACTTGATAGCAATACCAGTTGACTCAGGTCAAGTAAGCCGGAAACCGGGTAGAGATAGCTTCGTGCTATGTAATAAGATGCTGTTGTGCCGCTGAAGTCTCATGACAAATATTGTCCCTTGAGCTAAGCTATGTGCATTACGCTGATAATACGATGGATTGTCGGATTAAGGTAAAACCTTGGTAAAAATAGAGAGAGAAATAATGATGAGAAAGCTAGTTACATCGGTTTTGGTAGCGGGTTCACTTGCAGTAAGTGGAAGTGTTGTAGCAGGTGATGCTGCTGCGGGTAAAGCTAAATCAGCAGTATGTGCAGCCTGTCATGGTGCTGCCGGTATTGCAGCTATTCCAACTTACCCTAATTTGGCAGGACAAAACGAAGCTTATTTGGTGAGCTCACTGAAAGCTTATAAAACCAAGCAGCGTAACGGTGGTATGGCGGCAATCATGCAGGGCCAGGCAGCTGCATTGAGTGACGCTGATATTGATAATTTAGCGGCTTACTACGCTTCTTTAAAATAGTCTTGTTTGTTCCTCAGGCCATTTAGTTAACTTGTAGGTAGCTGGGAAACCATACTCATCGGGTAGGGTAGTTCCTAAGT
>NZ_LWFZ01001392.1:0-885 GCF_001635225.1 Oleiphilus sp. HI0086 | reverse complement strand
ACGTCTCGGTCGAACGTGGAAGCGCCTGGGATAATGCAGCTTCATTAATGTTGACCAGGGCTCGTGCCATCACTGGTTTAAGACCGCTTGAGCATAAAGCCTCGTAGTCAGCTTTCGTAAGCGCGTCAACGCTCCCAAAGTGAGAATAAAGGTGATAAAAAGTCTTCAGGCCCAAGCCTTTGACTGCAGAAAGTTGTGCGATGTATTCGCAACTTGAAGAAATAGCCATACGATCATCCTTAATCGATTTATTAGCAGAATGCCCTATTCCGGGCCTAGGTATACTTTGCCAAGCAATCGCCCAACAAAAAAGGCAGCTTAATCCTTAAGCTGCCTTCAGTTTACTTTAATCTTTACAGCCTCGCTAATTCAAGGCTCAGGTTCAAATCAAGGCGTACGAACCTCGTCCATCACAGCAAGTGGGCGTGTTGCTTTCAAAACCAAGCCGTAGCTCAATTTCTCAAAGACTCTAAACACCATTAACAAACCTGCACGCTGTGAAGGTAACTCAATCTTTTCTTTGGTGTAAGGATCACGAACCAAGCCGCCTCTCTTGTATACTGCGAGTACATTACCTTCCTTAATACCATCACGCTCGCCGCGGTTGATAACAACAACATTATACTGACCAATATTACCAACACCTGAAGCCACAGAAATCATCTTGCCTCGAATATCATGCTCTGGCTTACTTGGCACAAAATTAGAGTTAATCATTCTATCTTCAGTCGGCAACAAGCGGTCACCTTGGCGCAATTCTTCACTGCTACGAAGAATATTCAGCGTCACAACTTCTTTGTTTACTTGATCAACATCTGCAGTGGCAATCGCTTTCGCTTCAAGCCCCAATAATTCATTCGTTTCGGGGTCAATATAAGTCTCGCT
>NZ_LWFZ01001391.1:0-15410 GCF_001635225.1 Oleiphilus sp. HI0086 | reverse complement strand
ACTCACTTTATTGAGTAAAGCAATTAATTAAAGCAGGCCAGACGTTGATTCACGCCTTTCCAAAAAAGCACATGATAGCCGCCAGCCTCACCGGCGCGGTAATGACACTTGTACTTGCACTGAGCCCTAGCAGCAAAGTCAATGCAACCAGAACGTCCATCGAGATTGATCTAGATAACCAGGTTTTGTCTAGCAGCGAGAGCGTTAAAGCATTAAACACGCAAGAGCCCAGCCAGCAGCCCCTGATTGCCAGCCCAACGCCTAAAGTCGAAAACTGGCAGAGTTTTGATATCAAATCAGGCAATACATTATCAACACTGTTTGCTAAAGCCGGGTACAACGATAAAATCATGTACTCCGTTATACACTCGTCGAAAGCTGCAAAGCAGATTGCCAACATTTACCCTGGCGAAAAGATCGCCTTTCTTAACGATGAGAACGAGCAACTTTCCCAAATCAAACTGGTTCGCTCCCCCCTTAAGTCAATTGTATTTAAACGGGATGAAAACAATTCTTTCACTAAAGAAGTTGTTACTCGCACCCCGGATGTTCATATCGCCTACGGTGAGGGAACTATAGAAAGCTCATTATTCCTTGCAGGGCAAAAGGCCGGGCTCTCACAGTCGCAAATTATGGAGCTAGCCAATATTTTCGGCTGGGATATCGACTTCATTTTAGATATCCGCTCCGGCGACAAGTTCAACCTAATCTATGAAGAGTTATACCTAGACGGAGAAAAGTACAAAAACGGCAGAATTTTAGCGGCCAACTTCCACAACCGTGAACGAGAACTTTCTGCCGTCCTCTATGAACAAGAAAACGGCATTAGTAATTACTTTACTCCTGACGGAAAAAGCATGCGGAAGGCCTTTATCAGAACGCCTGTCGACTTCGCTCGCATCTCCTCACGCTTCAACCTGCGTCGCAAGCACCCTATTCTACATAAAATCAGAGCGCACAAAGGCACTGACTACGCCGCGGCGACCGGCACGCCAATCAAAGCTACTGGTGACGGCAAGGTTATTCATGCAGCCAGAAAAGGTGGTTACGGTAAAACTGTCATCATCCAACACGGACAAAGCATCACCACTCTTTATGCTCACATGAATGGCTACGCACGCGGCATCCGCTCGGGCAAGCGCGTTAAGCAAGGCCAAATCATTGGCTATGTCGGTAGCACAGGACGTTCAACAGGGCCCCATCTTCATTATGAATTTAGAGTTAACGGTGTCCACAAAAACTCTCTAAAGGTGAAACTGCCACACGCGAGCCCTATCCCTAAAAAGGAGCTTGCTCGCTTTAAGAAAGCAACACACTCATACCTGGCACAGCTCGAGACCTTTTCAGAAAGTTATCAAGTCGCCTCTAATCAGTAAGTACAGATAGAGTCCCTGATATGGCAGACAAACTATATATAGGCGTCATGTCTGGCACCAGCATGGACGGAATCGATACCGTCCTTGCCTCAATATCTGAAAACAAAACCACCAGTATTGAATCATTTAGCGCACCATTTTCAAGCTCGCTTAAGTCGAAACTTCAGTCATTGTCACTACCAGGCGACAATGAGATAGACCGCCTTGGCGAAGCCAGTGTCGAGCTAGGTGAAGCTATTGCGGAAACCGTGAACGATTTACTCAAGAAAGCCAACAAGAATAGTAGCGATGTTTGCGCCATCGGTTGTCACGGACAAACAATCAGACACCGCCCTGAGTCAAGCAAACCCTTTTCACTCCAGATAGGCGACCCAAGTACAATCGCCCACATCACTAATATCACGACGATTACCGATTTCAGAATGGCAGATATGGCCGCGAAGGGGCAAGGCGCACCATTAGTCCCCGCATTTCACCAAGCAGTATTTGGCGACTCAAACGAAACGAGAATCGTTGCCAATATTGGCGGTATCGCGAACATTTCAGTGCTCTCAAAAACAAAGAACAAGCTATCCGGCTACGACACAGGCCCCGGAAATATGCTTATGGACCTATGGATTCAAAGCTGCTTAAAGAAAGCGTACGATCATAATGGCGACTGGGCGAGCACAGGGTCTGTTATCGAAGATTTATTACAGGATTTTCTCGACGAGCCCTATTTCAAACAAACAGCACCCAAAAGCACCGGTAAAGAACTGTTTAACTCAGCATGGATAGCCAATAAGATTGCAAACAGCACATTCCAAAGCGAAGATATTCAGCGCACGCTACTCGAGCTAACGGCCAGCACAATTAGTAACAGCATCATCACCAGCACTAATGGTGATGGCTGCGACATCTTCGTCTGCGGCGGCGGCATCAATAATCAACTACTAATGACTCGCCTCCAAAACCTGCTTCCAAGCTATCGCTTAAGTTCAACCCTCGACCTGGGAATAGACCCGCAATTGGTTGAGGCCAGCGCTTTCGCCTGGTTAGCAAGACAAACACTGAACAACCTGCCAGGCAATGCCTGCTCCGTTACGGGAGCAAGCAAGAGCAAAATATTAGGTGGAATTTACCCCGCTTGAAGCGATTCCTTCGAAGCCTCTTCCGTATTTTGTTCTGGCTGCCACTTCTTTATTAACCCCATAACCTTGTAGCCTTTTACCCCCATCATTGCGCTAGCAGTCATCACACCTGCCATCAATGCGCCACCAACACCCGCAGTCACTACATCAGCACCGGTAAGGTAGAAGTTTTTAATCGGCGTTACCGGATGCAACCACGCCTGTTCAAAGCGCTCTACGCTATGGTCAATACCATAAATCTCGCCTTCTTCATTCCATTGAAACCATTGAGTCGAAAGCGGCGTCGAAAGCTCAACATAATCAAGAGCATCTTTTAATTGTGGCATTTGCTCGTAAAGCATATTCATCAATTTTTCAGTAAGCTTCACCTTAAGCGCTTCGTACTCTTCCCCGCGCTTATTCCAGGTCGACCCTTCCCATTCCGCAAACCACTCTGGCTTACAGGGTGCTACAATCTCTGCCGTAGACTTTCCAGGATAGCGTTCATTCCAGCTTGGATCTTTTGCTGAAGGAAAAGAAATATAGGTAAGCGGCAGTTCTGCTTCCAAGCTCTCATTGAACTTACTTACATTGTCATCATGATCACTCGTCGGGTATATCCAGAAGTTTTTCTTAGGTATCCCTAATTCTTTTGCCGTACC
Source organism: Oleiphilus sp. HI0086 (assembly GCF_001635225.1). Lineage (NCBI taxonomy): Bacteria > Pseudomonadati > Pseudomonadota > Gammaproteobacteria > Oceanospirillales > Oleiphilaceae > Oleiphilus > Oleiphilus sp. HI0086. Next base: position 12,263 of record NZ_LWFZ01001391.1, on the reverse strand, counting down.
TTTAAAGCCCGCGTAAATACATATATGCGACGAGGAAATCTCCACTCTTTCTAACAACTTATTCAGTTTATGCTTTTTGATAGCCGACTCTGGCAGCAATTTATTCACCGTGGGATATAAACCAGCGCAACTTACCACTGCATCAGCCGTAATTTCCTGACCTTTCTTCAGCCTTACGCCATAAGCTTTATTGTTTTTGATGAGAATTTCATCCACACCAGCATAGGTAAAGACATTTCCTCCTGAACGCTGAATCACTGGAATAATTGTCTCTGCAATTTTTGCTGCCCCCCCAACCGGGTAACTACCGCCATTCAAGTAATGCTTCGCAACCATCGCATGCATCATGAATGATGCTTTCTTAGGAGGTAAACCATAATCCCCCCACTGAGCGGTTAAGACGCCGATAAGTTCTTCGTTATCAGTAAGCTCTTTCAGCACCTCGTAAGTTGTTTTATAGAAATAATCCGGAAGAAATTTATGGCGAAAGCGGTTATAGAGCAAACCTGCCATTCTGGGCATTGCCTGTCCGGCAAAGAATTTTGGCACAAGAGAGCTTACCTTATATAGAAGCTCCACATACTTATCGATAGCTTCAGTCTCTGATGGAAAATTCTTCTTCATCTCGTCTTTGAAAGCATCTTTTCCCGCTAGGTAGTTATACTCTTTACCGCCTATAATCACTTGATCGAAAAGCGGGTCCATCTCTTCCCATTTGAGCTGACCATCTGTGATCACATCAAACAAACGGCGTAGCACCGTCCAAGGCTTATGAACCTCACCAATATAATGAACACCAACATCCCACTCATAACCATTGCGCTCATAGGCGTGCGTGTAGCCACCTGCGGTATAGTGCTGTTCTAGCACACAAACCTTCTTTCCCAACTTTGAGAGTAAGGCCGCATTTGCCAGGCCACCTATTCCGGAACCAACAACAATCACATCATAATGATCATCTGCTTTGTTTTTTCTATATCGAGTTCCAGTTCGCACCATTATTTCTCTCCACTGCATCAATCAGTCAAAAACACAAAAAACCAAGCTCACGACAAGCTCATTATTTTTACATATTACCCCGCAAACAAATTATTATGCAACTTCTTGCATATTGAAAAATAATATATACTAGCCAATGTCTATTCAATTTAGAGCTGAGCCATGTCCTTAAAACACGCAATTCTCGTATTATTAGAAACCGAACCAGGCAGCGGTTATGACCTATTAAAACAATTTAAAGAAGGACTAGGGTATTTTTGGAATGCAAGCCACCAGCAAATTTATCAGCAACTAAAAGTTCTTTTAGAGCAGGATTTTATCTCCTGCAACAATATAAAACAGACTGATAAACCCGATAAAAAGGTTTACGACATCACAGCAAAAGGCGTTGAAGAGCTCAAGCAATGGCTATCGGCGCAGGTAAAACCGAATAAAACCAATGATGCCCTCTTGGTAAAGGTTTTTGGCGGCCACCTTATCGATCAAAACAACTTGTTAGAGGAAATTGAAGCGCATCAAGCGCTACACCAAAAGACATTACAAAGCCTTCTATCGATAGAGCAGAGCTACTTAAGCCTGCCCCCAGAGAAGCAAGCCAACTATAAACTTCCCTACCTTACACTAAGGCGCGGAATCATTGGCGAACAAGCCTGGTTAAGCTGGGCAGAGGAAGCCTTAGAGTCGATCAAAAAATAATCAAAGCTTTTTTTCTCAAATCTGCGTATAATTGCCGCCCTTTTATTCTGTCCTCGCGTCAGAACCATTTTATCGATAGGCATTCCTAACTATGACAGACTCCACGCCTCAATTTGAGCAACTTGGTCTCCCCGAAAATATCTTAAAAGCCGTAAAGGAACTTGGATACGAAACCCCTTCTCCAATCCAAGCTCAAGCAATACCCACACTTCTTAGCGGCAAAGACATTTTGGGTCAAGCTCAAACCGGCACCGGAAAGACTGCAGCATTTGCCCTCCCTTTACTTGCAAATATCGACGCAAACAAGTCTGAAACGCAAGTATTGGTGTTAGCCCCTACACGCGAGCTAGCGATTCAGGTTGCTGAAGCATGTCAAAGTTATGCGAAACACATGAAGAACTTCCATGTTCTTCCTATTTACGGCGGCCAAAGCTATAGCAACCAGTTACGCCAGCTCAAGCGCGGCGCACAAGTGGTGGTTGGCACTCCGGGACGCGTCATGGATCACATGCGACGCGGGACGCTGAAACTCAACACCCTAAAAACCTTAGTACTTGATGAAGCAGATGAAATGCTACGCATGGGCTTTATTGATGATGTTGAATGGGTATTGGAACACACACCCGAGGATCGGCAAATCGCCCTATTCTCTGCGACCATGCCTCGCGAGATTAAGAAAGTAGCCCAGAACCACCTCACAGACCCAGAGATCATTAAAATCGCTGATAAAACAGCGACGGCAAAAACCATCAACCAGCGTTATATGATGACCTCCGGCATCGATAAGCTAGAAGCTTTGACTCGCGTTTTGGAGATGGAAACCTACGATGGTGTCATTATTTTCGTACGTACTAAAATTGCCACCGAAGAGCTTGCGTCAAAACTTAACGCTCGCGGTTATTCGGCGGCGGCTCTAAACGGCGATATAGCACAAGCGGCCCGAGAGAAAACAGTAGACCGCCTAAAGAAAGGTGGCATCGATATCCTTATCGGAACTGACGTTGTCGCGCGAGGTCTGGATGTCGAACGCATCAGTCACGTCATCAACTATGACGTTCCTTACGATACTGAAGCCTACGTTCACCGAATTGGCCGAACAGGCCGCGCCGGTCGTTCAGGTGATGCAATACTTTTCATCACACCACGTGAAAAGCGCATGCTTCGCTCTATTGAGAAGGCAACGAGCCAAGCTATTACACGAATGGATGTGCCGACAGCGAATGTCATTAATCAGATTCGCGTAGACCAGTTCAAGAAAAACATCCTGGAGCTACTTGAGTCTAACGACACCAGCTTTTTCCAAGAGATCATCGAAACGCTCATTGAAGAAAGTCATGCAGACCCGATCAAAATTGCTGCTGCACTCGCTCATATCAATAATGGTAATCGTCCCTTCTTGCTTGATCCGAATAGCGATAGAAAGATCAACAAACCCGAGCGAGAAAGGGAACCAAGGGAACCAAGAGAAAGAGATAGCCGAGGCGGTATGGATAAGTTGAAAGCCGCTCCTCGCCCACTAAGGGATCATCCAGATGTTAAACTGGTTCGCTACCGCTTGGACGTAGGCTATAAAGATAATGTCAAACCTGGCAATATCGTCGGCGCTATCGCAAACACTGCTGATTTAGATAGCGAATACATCGGACAAATTGAGATATACAACAACTTCAGTACGGTAGACTTACCTGACGGCATGCCTAAGTCGGTTTTATCTTTACTTAAAGCAGCTCGTGTCGCGAACAAGCCAATCAATCTGCGTAACTTCTCTATGAATGAAGTTGACGAAGGCTCTTTAAGGCCTAGCCCTAATAAGCGAAACACTAAGCCTCGCTCAAATCGACGTAGCGGAAGCAAGCCAGACCGTAAAGGAAAGGCTAATCGAAGCCGTGATAGAGATAGAAGCTAAGTAAATTGCAGACACAAAAAAACCGGACTTAGAGAAATCTAGTCCGGTTTTTTTGTGTCTAACAGCAGTTCTAGTTATTGCTAATTAATAACTTACTTACTGTTTTCAAGAATATAGTTAACTGTCGCAGCAATCTCGTCATCAGAGCAAGACATACATGTACCTTTAGGAGGCATCGCGTTTACACCAGAAATAGCATTAGCGATCAAAGCATCCACACCTTTTGCAGAACGATCAGCCCAAGTCGCTGCATCACCAAATTTCGGAGCGCCCATCGCACCAGTACCGTGACATGCTGCACATGAAGTGTCATAGATTTCTTTTGCGCTTTTAGGCCCTGACGCTACGGCTGCAGCAGCTGTACCACAGTCATCACCTTCAACACATACTTTACCGACCGGCTTCAATCGATCACGAATAGAGTCTTCATCCATTGCTGCATTAACAGAGAACACGACTGCCATAGTCATTACAGTTGATAGCAACACTTTGATTAGCTTATTCACTTAACACCTCATCTCTCATTTAATATTTATAGTGCACCTACTCTCATTTGATATTTATAGTACACCTATAATGTTGGCAGCATTATAGGGCATATTACAAACAACACAACCGTAGATATCTTCGAAAAAGCCCGGAAAAGTCGTTCTAAGGCAGCCAAATAAACCTATCTCACACCTTATTCCTAGATTAGGTCATATTTGTTAATTTTTTCTGCATTGTTCTTTGTTCAAAGCCCAATCCTTGACTACACTTGAACTTGAGTTTGAAAATATTCGCAAGAGCTGGTTTCTGTCCCAAGTTATAAAAAGGATGAAGAGCCCTTCAAATAGGTAATTCAAACAGCAATATGAGCCTCTCAGGTAACCCCTATAAAGTTATTACAGAGTACTCATTGAATAGTAAATTAAAATGGAAAAGGTTAGATAATGTCAGAAACACTTTCAGGAACCGTTAAATGGTTCAATGAATCAAAAGGCTTTGGTTTTATTCAGCGTGAGAATGGACCAGACTTGTTTGTTCACTTCAGCAATATTCAAGGCGACGGTTTTAAAACTTTGGCAGAAGGCCAAGCAGTTACATTTACAGAAGGCTCTGGCCAGAAGGGCCCTCAGGCTGAAAATGTAAACCCTGCATAGTAAGAATTCCTCATTCAACCCCGTTCCGGGGTTGAATTTTTCCTCTCTCACAAGCCTCACACTCAGTCAGCTAAACTCCTCAAATAAGCGACCTCTAGCGAAACCAACGTTTACCATTTCGAAAAGCTCTATTCAATTCAAACAGTCCACGATTGAAGTGCACTCGACACTTTTGTAACAGCGTATACTCTATGATTCGACGCTGATATAGGTGCAGGCTGACATGCCCCCAAACTACCCACCAGCGAACCGGATTCATTCCTTTACCTGACTTACCCGTGTCTTTATTCAAAAGCATTACATTCAATTGAACATCTGGCTTTTTAGGGTGATCGAGCACTAGACCAGTACCTTTAAAGCCCATTTTCTTGTATCGATAGACCCAATCATCGAGACTCGAAACCATTACGTACTTCTTACCCGCCGACAAGCCTTCACGGTACATATTTTCAAACACACCATGCAGAACGTCGGTGTCCTGATAGTACTTTTCAATACATATCGCGGTAATTTCCATAAGCTCTTCATATTGAGGCAGCTTTGCAAAAAGGCTCTTTGGTAATAACTGGTCAAGCTCAAATGGCTTCTCACCTCGCTCACCAAATACCAGCAAAGCACTACCGATTACGCGCTCATTATGAAAAGCAATCAATATCCGACCATAAGCATCCTGCTGCATAGCAAAGCGTGCAATAGGGTCATCTTTGTTACACATCCCCATACTCGCGTATGACTTGCGACGCAATTTCAAGACGGCTTCGTACTCCGCCTGAGTTTCAACAAAACGATACTGAACCAGCTCTTGAATATGCTGGGCATTCATACCCGCTCGACTAATGTCTCGCGGCGTCTTCTGTGCAAAATGGAAGCAATGCTGAGCCAGCTCGTCTTCTGCCAAATACGAAAGTGAGGGCGTTTCAATAAAGCATCTAATTTTATTCTGATCCGTTAACGAAACGTTGGACACCTTACCGACGACATTCTGAAGCTCTTGAATCGAACCCAAGCTATACTTCAGCTCCATACCTTCAAACAAGGTAAACTCTGTGTGAATCCCGCTTGCATAGAAGCCATTGCGAGACAAACTCTCCACCTCAAAATAGGCGTTTTGTTTGTAGACAAAAGGGTGAACCATTTGTCCTTTTAGGCTTTGTTCGGCACTTAAGTGGATAGGATGGAAACGGTCGTGCTTACTGCTCTGTTCGTGCTCAATGACCGCCGCAATTTTTACCTGCCCCTGCCTGATGGGCTGCCGGTCTATAATAAGCCCTTTAATCAGGTACTCGTGGTGTATCAAGGGGCTTACTAATACTTCTATTTTCCCTCCCACTTTCAGAACATCAGCATGCTCTTTTGAAACCGAGATAGCAAAGCCCAAACTTGAGAAGTCTGTGAGGGAAACCGAGAGGCTTTTATGCTCCAGACGAATCATCGCCTGGAAACCGTGCTTCCCGCTTAAAGATTGCCGAGCGATACGTCTATCTTCTCGGCTTATGAACTGGGTCTTAAATTCCATTATGGAAGTTACTCTAATTAATTGACAGCCTACAGCTATTTATTGAATTTATTATTTAATGACTGCCCGCATTCTGTACAATTTTTCCTACAATAACAACTCTCGCAAGTCACCTAGCACCTGTGACAATAAAGTTGTGAAACGCGCAGCATCGGCTCCGTTAACTGCTCGATGATCATAAGATAAAGACAGTGGCAACATTAAGCGTGGTTTGAAGGCTTCACCGCCATCCCAAACCGGTTTCATTTGCGCTTTCGATACCCCTAAGATCGCCACTTCCGGTGTATTTACAATTGGTGTAAAGGCGGTACCGCCCACACCACCTAAACTAGAAATAGTAAAACATGCCCCCTGCATATCCGCTGGCGACAACTTTCTGTCTTTCGCTTTGGCTGCCAAAGACTGGCATTCCTGGGCAATATCCCAAAGGCTTTTTTGGTCGACATTGCGAATAACCGGAACAACCAAGCCAGCAGGCGTATCTACTGCCAAGCCGATGTGTATATATTTCTTACGTACAATTTTCTCGTTTTTTATATCGAGTGAAACATTGAACTGCGGTAGCTGCTGCAAAGCATAAGCGCACGCTTTTATAATGAAGGCTACCGGTGTCAGCTTTACGCCGCGACTCTCAGCCTGTGCTTTGTGGCCTTTTCGAAAAGCCTCAAGGTCTGTAATGTCCGCCTCATCAAACTGCGTAACATGCGGAACCGTTAGCCAACTGGCCTGCATATTCTTAGCAGTAAGGCGCTGAAGTTTATCCATCTGCTGGATTTCAACTTCTCCAAATATTGAGAAGTCAGGCAAAGCAATTTCAGGAAGACCTAGCCCCCCTTGGTTACCACTTTGCGCAGCCTGGACCTGAGACTTTATATATTTCCTTAAGTCCTCTTTCAGAATTCTACTTCGAGGCCCGGAACCCTTTACTCGAGACAACTCAACTCCATGCTCTCTCGCAAATTTACGAACTGCAGGACCTGCATGAACCTTGCTTCCTGAAATCTGAGGCAGCACCGCAGGCGCATCATCCTCACTTACGATTGTCTCTTCCCGGGCATCAGTGTCATGCTCAGGTTTGGGCTTATTTTCATTGCTAGGCTTGCTGATTTCTTCGTTAGCATTCGCTGCTGATGAACCACCTTCAACCTTGAGCTCTGCAATAATATCACCTTTGGAAACCTTGTCTCCAACTTTGATATTAAGCGTTTGCAAAATACCCGACTCAGAGCAAGGTATCTCCATGGTTGCTTTATCAGACTCCAGCACAATCATCGCCTGATCACACTCTAAGGCATCACCTACTTCAACCAAGACCTCAATGACTTCAACCGATTCACTTCCGCCTAAATCCGGTACAGCTACCTGAACAAGCTCACTTTGCGGTGTTTCGCCCGGACTCTTCTCTTCCGAAGCTGATTCCTCAAGCTGAGCGTTCCCCTCAGAGGGTTCCATCACCAGTACCAAGGAACCTTCACTGACTTTGTCTCCTACTGTCAAAGAAACTGATTCAACCTTCCCCGCACATGGACTGGGTACCTCAACGGTCGCCTTATCCGATTCCAATACAATAAGTGAGCTGTCGACCTCAATTTCATCACCAGGAGATACACAGACCTCTACAACCTCTACTTCGCCCTCAACTCCGACATTGGGGACTTTGACTTCTATCGAATTCATCATCGTCTCCTGGTTATCGTTGAGTTGGACTTAGACAATTTCGGTCAATACCGAATTTGCGCATCGCATCTAGCACTACCTTCGCTTCAACCTTCCCTTCTTCAGAAAGTGCACTCAAAGCCGCCACCACGACATAGTGTCGATCAATTTCAAAAAACTGTCTTAATTTCTGCCGAGTATCACTCCGGCCAAAACCATCAGTCCCCAGAACCGTATAGCGCTTCGGTAAGTATGCTCGAATCTGCTCGCCATAAAGGCGGATATAGTCAGTCGATGCCACCACTGGTCCTTCACGTTCACCCAAGCAAGTTTCGACATAGCTTACTTTTTTCTTTTTATCCGGGTTCAACATATTCCAACGAACGGTCTTCATGCCATCTCGCGCCAATTCATTAAAACTAGTGACACTCCAAATATCACTTGCGATGTTATATTCATCACGCAAGATTTCGGCAGCAACTCTAACTTCATTTAATATGGCACCACTACCCATTAACTGAACGCTGAGTTTCTTTCCTCGCCCCTTAGGTTTAAGGGTATCGAATAAGTACATCCCTCTCAGGATTCCCTCTTCGGAGTCTTTGACCAAAGCAGGCTGTTTATAGTTTTCATTCATAATACTCAAATAGTAATAAACGTCTTCATTCTCCTGATACATACGACGTAAACCATCTTGAATAATCACCGCTAATTCACAGGCATAGGCGGGGTCATAAGCGATACAGTTCGGTATCGTTCCTGCCATAATATGACTATGTCCATCTTGATGCTGCAGCCCTTCTCCGTTGAGCGTTGTTCGACCTGCAGTTCCACCAACAAGAAAGCCGCGAGAACGCATATCGCCCGCCGCCCACGCTAAGTCCCCAACACGTTGAAACCCAAACATTGAGTAGTAAATATAGAACGGTATGAGCGGGTAATCATGAGTGCTATATGAGGTTGCGCAGGCCATCCATGCAGCCATTGCACCCGCTTCATTAATCCCCTCTTCCAGAATCTGTCCACCTTGATCTTCACGATAGTACATCACCTGATCACTATCATTCGGCACGTATTTTTGACCTTCAGAGGTATAGATGCCAAGTTGACGAAACATTCCCTCCATACCAAAGGTTCTCGCTTCATCCGGCACGATTGGCACGACGCGCTTACCGATACGCTTGTCCTTAGTTAAGGACGAAAGCATTCTAACAAAGGCCATGGTAGTTGAGATTTCTCTCTCACCACTGCCCTCTAGTTGATTCTTGAAAAAACTCAAGTCAGGCGTCACCAAAGGCTGACTCTGGGCACGCCGTTTTGGATAGAATCCACCTAGTTCCTCTCGGCGTTTTTTCATATAGACAGCTTCAGGGCTGTCTGCTGATGGCTGATAGTAAGGGATTGATTCTATATCGTCATCGCTGACAGGCACCCCAAACCGGTCACGGAATGCCTTAAGTGTTTCGACATCAAGTTTCTTCAGCGAGTGAGTACTGTTTGTTCCTTCACCAACCTTACCAAAGCCATAACCTTTGATCGTGTGCGCCAGAATAACGGTCGGCTGACCTTTATGATTAACCGCCTTATGATACGCAGCATAAACCTTGTAAGGATCATGCCCGCCACGATTAAGTTGCTCAATATCCCGATCACTCAATTGCTCAGCTAACTTGGCAAGCTCCGGATAGCGACCAAAGAAGTGCTTCCTCGTATAAGCCGCACCATTTGACTTAAAGTTTTGCATCTCGCCATCAACCACTTCATCCATCGCGCGCTGCATCGAGCCATCAGTATCTTGATCAAACAGAGGGTCCCACATCCGTCCCCAAATAACCTTGATAACATTCCACCCTGCGCCGCGGAATACCCCTTCAAGTTCTTGAATAATTTTACCGTTTCCTCTAACAGGCCCATCCAACCTTTGAAGGTTACAGTTCACGACAAATATCAGGTTATCGAGTTTTTCTCGCCCTGCTAGAGCTATGGAGCCAAGCGTCTCAGGCTCATCTGTCTCGCCATCGCCTACAAAGCACCAGACTTTTCGATTGCTTTTATCAGTAAGCTCTCGACTATGTAAGTACTTCATCACATGCGCTTGATAGATGGCTTGTAAGGGCCCTAAGCCCATAGATACCGTTGGGAACTGCCAATAATCAGGCATTAACCAGGGGTGAGGATATGATGGCAAACCATTTCCATCTACTTCATTTCGATAATTATCCATTTGCTCTCTAGAAAGCCGCCCCTCGATAAAGGAACGAGCATAGATACCTGGCGAAGTATGCCCTTGAATATATATAAGATCCGCTTCGCGCTTATCATTTCCCGCGTGAAAGAAGTGATTAAAGCCAACATCGTAAAGTGTCGCACTCGAAGAAAACGAGGATATATGTCCACCTAGTTCCCCCGGCCGTTTATTTGCCCTGAGTACCATCGCCATTGCATTCCAGCGAATAAGAGAGCGAATCCTACGTTCCATAAACAAATCGCCGGGCATCCGAGCTTCTTGGTCAGTAGGAATTGAGTTGCAATACGGCGTCGTCACTGAATATGGTAACTCACCACCTAACTTGCGAGCCTTCTCAGATAGTAAAGCAAGCAAATACTCCGCTCGCTCCATACCTTCATTATCGATTACAGACTGAATAGCTTCTAACCATTCCGAGGTTTCAATTGGATCAGAATCATCCAACATAGAGCACTCCTTAGGACACTAAATATTATTATTCTCTAAGAAAGCCAATCCTGGCACGCGAATCACCGCCAAAAATAAGCCGTCTTTACACATGACTCTAAGTTTAGACCCTCATTAGCAATAGCGTTAATTGAGTTTAGTAAAATAAACAACAAGCATAACGTGAATAATATTCACATTATTAAATGTACATATAGGACTTAAAACTGTATTATTTGTAACCAGCCGCAATTGATCTGCAGCGATATGTTCGAATGGAATATTTTTTTAGCTTTACTATGTTGTGTGTCTTGTTGAAATGAAAGCTCCGCTTATTCTTAGTATTTCTCTGCCCTTAATGTTGATAGCAAGTAAGTCACTTGCTTCGCAGCCAATTAATTCTCAAGAAAAGAGCACTATTGCCACTTATCAATCTTTGGCAATGAGCGAGTCAGACATGGACGACGTCTCTGCCATTGCCGGCATCTCTGTTTTGGACATATACGGCTCGCCTGCTGCAGGCTTAACCGTCGATAGCGAAGATGACGAAGCAACGAACTCTAACGGGAAAAATTCATACAATGAAGCAGAAGATACACAAGATTTTGCATCCCACGAGCTGAAGAAAATTGAAGACGGTGGACTGGCTACCACTCAAGCTAGTAATGATATAGCTTCGCCAACTGAAACATTAACTATTGAAGATAATTCAGTTGTCAGCGGTGCCGCACAAAGCTTTACCACCACCAGTGAAATAAATTATAAACCGAAGAATTTTCAGCATGAAATGAAGCAACTAAGTGGTGACTCAATTTCTATTTCACGTAACCTTCATGTAGACCTACTAAAAATAGAAAATCTTAGTGGCGATCATTATGACGAAAGCCGCTCCGCGGGCAGTATTTACCTATCCGACTGGACTTCTCGAGGTAACACAATCCTAACGCCTCGTTAGAAACCACCTTACCAGGCAGCGACCGTATTTCTTAGTATTTGCATCTGCCCTTCAATCTGCGCTTTAGAGTTAACAGCTCTGCGCCAGACAATCATCCCTTGAAGCTGGCAGAGCACAAATGCAGTCATATCCTCACTTCTCATTGTAGCTGGCTGCTCTCTTTGTATTTCATTTATTGCATTAAAAATAGCATCACGAAGATCATCGACCAGCAGCTTTAGAACCGACCTCACATCGGCGTCTTTTGAAATCTGGCTTAAGCCAGTATTCTGCATCATACATCCTAACGAACCCGCTTCAGACTGAAGCTGCTCCAAAAGCAAAACAAAATAATCATCTAAACGCTGCCTTGCAGGCTTATCACTCTTAAGCGGCGCTAACAAATAAGCTAGAACAGTCTTCCTATAATGCATTAAGACCTTTATGAATATTTCTTTCTTATCACCAAAGGTATTGTAGACACTAAAGCGGTTAATCCCAAGCTCATCTACCAAGTCTTGCATAGACGTTGCTTCATAACCCTTAAGCCAGAAAAGCTTCATTGCTTTATGCAACACTCTATCCGCATCAAATGCTAACTTACGACCCATATGCCTTTCTCAATGAATGTACTAATAAAAACTAATTATAGATTATTCTTGACCGGTCGTTTAGAAAAAAATACCATTCTAAACGATCAGTTAGAAAAATTACTAAATCCCGACCAATAACGAATAAGG
>NZ_LWFZ01001390.1:0-714 GCF_001635225.1 Oleiphilus sp. HI0086 | reverse complement strand
AACATGCTTACCTTGAGACGGAATGAAAAGGACTTCCTCACCAGGAAAGATGAAAAATACGTCACACGATTCTCTGATAATGTTGCAAAGCTAAACAAAGAAATTAGCGAACTAAAAGTATTAAACAACTCACTTGGGTTTGACACTGAAGATAATCTCACCAAATTAGGCGACATAATAAAAAGCTATCATCAAACTTTTTTAACCATATCGAAAACTCAAAAAGAAATAGGATTAACACCTAAAACCGGGCTTTACGGTACTCTTCGAGCATCAGTACACAGTGCTGAGTCCGCTATTACTGAGCTAAAAGACTACCAACTGCTTGCGGAAACACTTATGTTACGTCGTCGAGAAAAAGACTTTATGCTGCGACTAGACACAAAATACATCGATAAGTTTAATACTGATATGGCGGCAATAATGTCTACTTTGGATAGCAGAGCGCTACCTTCGCAAATTAAAGACCAGGTCAGAAAAAACCTGAACGCTTACGCTTATGACTTTAGAAAGCTAACGGTTAAGACACAAGAACTTGGATTAAGCCCCGAAACAGGCTTGCTCGGTCAGCTACGTGCTACCATCCATCAAAGCGAGGAACAGCTTACTTCGTTATCTGCCATGATGAACAGTTCGTTAGAGGCAACCAAAGCACGAAGTAAGTCAACCTTCTATATGATAACCGGCGTACTGACTGTGATTATTCTTATTATT
>NZ_LWFZ01001389.1:0-954 GCF_001635225.1 Oleiphilus sp. HI0086 | reverse complement strand
AATCGATTTGGCGGCATCCCTGGCTTTACCGTATCTCACATGGGACAAAGATCAGTTGGCGACGGTTGAGTCTCAGCTGAGCGTAAAGTCAGATTATATATTCGACACAGTTGGCGTGTATGGGGTCGCTGAATCGGCGGCATTGTATTCGGCACAAAAGACGACGTCTGCGCCAGCGGAGTTGGTTTTATCGAAACAAAAGACAAAGAAAGCCACGTGCGCGATTGCACGGAGCTTTACTAAGACAGCGTCAGATAAGTAATAGTGCTTAGGTCGTATTGGAAAAATAGTTCATTTGAATTAAGAGCAGGAAACAAAATTAGCATGAGTCAGTTATTTGTAGTGGGCACCGGTCCTGGTGATAGATCTCTTGTGGCGCCGAAAGCGCTTAGCGCCATTGGAGCCAGTTCAGATTTGGTCGCGTACGGTTTGTATCTCGACTTGTTAGGTGATGTGTGTGATGGAAAAACACATCACGAGTTACCTTTGGGGGAAGAGATCGGGCGAGCTAAACTCGCCTTAGATCTCGCGGCTAGCGGTAAAACAACCGCCTTGGTTTCGAGTGGCGACATCGGCATTTATGCGATGGCAACGTTGGTGTTTGAATTGTTGGATCAACAACTCTTAAAGCAAGCGCAAGGCGAGGCCTTAGATCATCCAGAATGGCTAGATGTTGAGATAGACGTTGTCCCTGGAATCTCTGCCATGCAAGCGGGCGCAAGCCGTGTCGGCGCCATGCTCGGTCATGATTTTTGTACCGTATCGTTATCTGATTTGCTAACGCCTTGGGAGACGATCGAAAAGCGTATTCATAGCGCTGGCCAAGGTGACTTTGTTATCTCGTTCTATAACCCCGTATCTAAAAAGCGTGATTGGCAGTTGAACCATGCGCGAGACGTTTTGCTCCAGTACCGACCGGCTTCGACGCCCGTTTTGTTGGGGCGCCAATTAACC
>NZ_LWFZ01001388.1:0-766 GCF_001635225.1 Oleiphilus sp. HI0086 | reverse complement strand
GACAGCATCATTAACGACGAAGATTTTGATTTCTCTCTACTCCCCTCCACTGCAGCCGGGTACGAAGAAAGCCCCACCCAGCTTAACGGAGAATTTTCCAGCCCACCTGGCGAGAGTTTTTCCAGCAATGCGTATGTAGAAACAAGTACCGCCAACTCAGCGAAGCAAAGCAAATACGAAGTAGCCAGTTTAGACGAACAAAATAGTGAACAAGTCAGCACTTCAACTGCCATACTGCCTCACACAGAAGCAGAGATAGATCATTCCAGCAAATCCCTTGGAACTCTGCACCGAAGCACTACTGAAGACATTCACTTTGAAGTAAGCGGCCAAGTTGATACACACTATGAATTTGACGAAACCAGTCATGAAACAGCTTATGGCCAAATCAATTACAACAGCGACGGCAGCTGGCAATACACGCTAGACAACAACACTTCGAAAATTCAAGAACTGGGGGCAAACGACTCCCTTATCGACAGCATCGACCTAATCAGCAAAAGTGGCGACAAATTTACCCTCAATATCACCATACATGGGATTAACGACAGCGCAACAATCTCTGGCGACAAGAGCGCTGAAGTTTCAGCACTAAGTAACTATAGCCCTGGTGAAAGACCCGAAACGATCAGCGGCACGCTTACTGTTAAAGACCTCGACCAAGATGAAGCCCAAATGCTGGCTGAAGACATGGTTGAAGGCGCATACGGCTTTGTAAGTATTTCCGCTAGTGGCGAATGGACTTATTCGCTCAATAGTGAGTCAG
>NZ_LWFZ01001387.1:0-834 GCF_001635225.1 Oleiphilus sp. HI0086 | reverse complement strand
GGAGCCAAGCGAGACGTAGTAAAGGCGACTACTTGACTCGCGACGGGCCATTCAGGTTTTAACCATGTTGTAGGTAAGTCGCAAGGGCTCATTGTTCGCTTAGCACCGCTAGTAAGTTTTGCATATCTTCAGGTAAATCGACTTCCCAGCTCATCTCCTCACCAGTTTGAGGGTGAATGAGGGTTAATTTTTTAGCATGCAATGCTTGTCGTTCAAATTGCCTAAGTTTATTTTTTACTTCATCGCTTGCACCGGCTGGAAGTTTCATTCTTCCTGCATAGGTGGTGTCCCCTATAAGCGGGTGTTTAATATGTGCCATATGGACGCGAATTTGATGGGTTCGTCCAGTTTCTAATTTAACGCGTATGTGAGTGTGAGCGAGAAAGCGTTCTAAAACGCGATAGTGAGTCACCGCATGTTTGCCGAACTGGTTGACGGCCATCTTTTTGCGGTTTTTAGGGCTGCGTGCAATAGGCTCGTTGATGGTTCCGCCGCCCGTCATGACTCCTGCAGCGATAGCTTCGTATTCTCTGCCCATTTCGCGACTTTGAAGTTGTTCAACAATATGGGCGTGAGCTGTTAGTGTTTTAGCGACCACCATTAAACCGGTCGTGTCTTTATCCAGGCGGTGAACGATACCGGCCCTGGGAACGGCTTTGATATCAGGAAAGTGATGCAGCAAGGCGTTAACTAAAGTGCCTGAGTGGTTACCGGCGGCGGGGTGAACTACCATTCCAGCTGGTTTGTTGATGATCAGAATGTCTTCATCTTGATAAACGATATCAAGCGGGATGTCTTCAGCAAGCCACTCTCCCTGACTTTCAAGCTCGGCTT
>NZ_LWFZ01001386.1:0-1481 GCF_001635225.1 Oleiphilus sp. HI0086 | reverse complement strand
TTCCTGACTACGTTCACGTTCTTGCTAACGGCCAGATTATTAAGTCTGGTGGTAAGGAACTCGCGCTTGAGCTTGAAGAAAAGGGCTACGGCTGGTTAGGCATCGAAGAAGACAAAGCTTAGGGACACGGTAATGACCTTATTAAGTGATATTGATTTCGGTCTAAATAAGTCTTCTGACTTACCCGAGTCACTGAAAAAATATAGCGAAGAAAGTATGGCAGCCCTGTCACAAACGGCTGTGCCTACCCGAAAAACCGAAGCCTGGAAATACTCAGCGAAGCACTTGAAGCTTCCTGAAAGCTTTTCACCAGCAACGGCCATCGCTACCCCCTACCAAGTGAGCTACGAGCTTGATTGCAACACGATACTGATCGCCAATAATAATGCGCCAAGCTATGACGCTGATGCCTTGTCACAAGCGGGTATCACCATCAAAAGTTTGTCTTCTCTTGATGAGAAAGAGTGCGAGCTTGTCGCCAATAGCATAAGTAATTCTGCAGAGCATTTGCTGTTTGCAAAACTGAATGCGGGTTTGATGCAAGATGGCTTGTTCATCAACGTTGCGAAGAATACTCAACTGGGCAAACCACTCAAGTTGGTTTTTCATAGCAATGCTAGCGGCCTGAGCCAGCCACGCGTTTTCATTAACGTTGAAGCAAATGCCGAAGCAACCTTTATTGAAGAACTCGTCATTGACGCCGAAGAAGGTGCTCAAGGGCTTGTTAACAGTGTATGTGACCTGCGTATTGCTGATAATGCTCATGTAAAGTACTTGCGTATGAACCTTGAATCTACGCCAGCCAAGCAAATCGGTTTTACCGGTGTCGCGCTCTATCGTAACGCTAACTTCAAGAGCTACTCTTTAGGTTTGGGCAGCCAAGTGGGTCGTCACGACTTGCACGTGCAGATGTTAGAAGCAGGTGCTGAGTGTGATCTTAACGGTGTTACTGTCACCACCGGTCAGCAGCATTACGATAACCATACCTGTATCGAACATATTGCACCAAACTGCACCAGTAATGAGACTTACCGTTGTATTGCCGACAATAAGTCCCATATCGTCTTTAATGGCCGAATTCACATTCACCCGGACGCACAGAAGACCTTAGGTTCAATGAGTAACAAGAACCTTCTTCTTTCATCGTCTGCTGAAATCGATTCCAAGCCCGAGCTGGAAATTTATGCCGATGACGTGAAATGTGCTCACGGTACAACCATTGGTCAGTTAGACGAAACTGAACTGTACTACCTTAAAACGCGTGGCGTAACGCATGAACAGGCTCGCCTGATGCTAACCCTCGGTTTTGTATTGGAAGTGGTTCGGGCAGCCCCAATTGAAGCTATTGCAGACTTCTGGGAGCAGCAACTGGCAGAGCTGTTAAGTTACCCTTTAGATTAAATGATCGCGTCGTTAGTGCACCTGCGTCATAAAGAGCTATCAAGGTATTGAGTGATAAATGAATATTGAAAGTATTAGAG
>NZ_LWFZ01001385.1:0-1569 GCF_001635225.1 Oleiphilus sp. HI0086 | reverse complement strand
TTATAGTGATGCACGTTCGACATTGGAAGGTTTGCGTATTCTTTACGATTGTCGTGGCCAGCAGTTTGATGAGGAAATTGTTCGAGCTTTTATTCGCTTAGTAGGAATTTATCCACCGGGGCATATTGTTGAGCTGACCAATGGCGAAGTTGGTATTATCCTATCGTGCCAAAGAAACAATAAGCTTCGCCCCAAACTGATTATTGTCAGGAATACTGAGAAGAAAAGCTGTGCTGAACGGATTGTTGATCTAAGTAATGAGCAAAAAGATCAGCATGGTAAGCCGCTTCGAGTTAAAGAAATATATACAGACGGGGCCTTTGGCGTTCAGCTTAAGGAATACAAGGCCAAAGGCTTAAACTTTGGCCTTGCAGTACAGTAATAAACCTTAAAGCCTGGTACTGAACTTTGAAGGAATGACGAAAGCGCTAACAGTCTTGCGGCAGTCTTAGAAGTTTGTTTTGCGCCCTTAGACGCTTTCTCGGCCATGTTGTGAACCCTTTTACTGCGTTGTGATTGATTTCTTCTGCTACAGCTCATTGCTCCTTTGCAGCACTTAAACCAACTATAAATACATTAAGCGTTTGGGGCTCAGTAAACCAATCATTGAAGATTTATGTTTTACCCTTGAAAGAGCTGCTAAACTTAAGTGAGTTGTGCACCTCACCGAATATTTACTTTTAATACTGAGCCTGAAAAATGAGATCTATTTTAATTGTTGAAGACTCTTCTACCGTTCGTGAAATGGTTACCTTTGTTTTAAAGGATGAACGTTTGAAAATAGTCGAAGCTGAGGATGGCTTGGAAGCGCTCGACTTGGCGAAAAAGCAGAACTTTGACCTAGTGATCACAGACCACAATATGCCTAATATGAAGGGAATTGATTTAGCCATTGCATTGAGGAATATGGAGTCTTACAAAGAAACGCCTATTTTGATGCTAACAACTGAGTCAGACCCTAGGCTGAAAAAAGTAGGTAAAGATACCGGTATAACTGGTTGGATTCTAAAGCCCTTGAGTCCTCAGCGCTTCAAACCAGCCATAGAAAAGCTGTTGGATATTGCCTAAGTCTTAGCAATTCTTGCCATTATGATCGATGATGCTCTTCTCACCCTGGCTTTGTCACCTATTCTCGTTCCGCAGGGAATCTATACTAAAAAAGTGACGCCTAAACTTCCTGAGCCTGAAGGTAGCCGTGAAGGTATTTTAGGTAACGGGGAGCCTTTGCGCATCTTAATTCTAGGTGACTCAGCTGCTGCAGGTGTTGGCGTTGATAGTCAGAACGATGCGCTTTTAGGGCAGCTGGTGTCGAAACTGTCGCAGTACCGCGCTATCGAGTGGCGCCTTTTAGCCGAAACAGGCTTGAAGACATCTGAGATGCTAGAGCGCCTACATGCGCTTGAGGCTTTTAAAACCGATGTTGTCATTACTTCCTTAGGTGTCAATGATATAACCGGCGGGACACGACTGAAACACTGGCTAGAGCAGCAAAGAGAGTTAAAACTGCTGCTTCAAGACAAGTTTCAAGCGCGTCATATCTTCTTGAGCAGTGTACCTCCCATGCATGAA
>NZ_LWFZ01001384.1:0-803 GCF_001635225.1 Oleiphilus sp. HI0086 | reverse complement strand
CGACTCTTTACGAGAGGAAGGATGCTTGTGAGCTCGCGCATTGCAAGGTTGGCTGTAATTGGTGTTGGGTTGATTGGTGGCTCCTTGGCTAAGGCCGCGAGAACTGAAGGTTTTGCAGCACACACTTGCGGTTACTCCTTAAATCATAGTGAGGCTAAGCTTGGTGTTGAGTTAGGAGTTATCGATGAGGCTGCTGAATCTATCGCTGCGGCAGTGAAAGGTGCTGACTTGGTTGTGCTGGCGGTTCCTGTAAAGGCATTTGAAGATGTCTTAAGTGAAGTAAAGGTGTCATTGAAAGAGGGGGCTGTTGTTACCGATGTTGGTAGCGTAAAAAAATGCTTTCTTGAGGCTGTTGAAGCAGTCTATGGTGAGGTACCTTCGTTTGTCGTTCCGGGGCACCCAATAGCGGGCTCGGAACGCAGTGGAGTCATGGCTGCTGATGAAAATTTATATCAGCGCCATAAAGTCATATTGACACCCTTAAAAAATACTAACCATCTTGCTTTGTCCCTGGTTCGGTCTATGTGGCGTATGGCCGGTGCGACCGTGCTTGAAATGTCGATTGAGAAGCATGATGAAGTCCTTGCTGCGACTAGCCATTTGCCACATTTGTTAGCCTTTTCGTTGGTCGATACGCTTGCCGGTGAGGAGCAGAACCAAGAGATCTTCCGTTATGCAGCGGGAGGCTTTAGAGATTTTACTCGTATTGCCGCAAGTGATCCTTTGATGTGGCATGACATTTTTCTTGCCAATAAAGATGCCTTACTTAAGGTTTTAGATCACTTTACTTCAGACCTTGCTTC
>NZ_LWFZ01001383.1:0-1633 GCF_001635225.1 Oleiphilus sp. HI0086 | reverse complement strand
TTGCATCGTTCATCGGTGAGGTGAGCCGTGTTTTGATCAAACCAATGGTACTGGATGTTAGCAGGAGCTTCCATACTCAAGGGATATTGAGGGATGCGGCGAATAAAGTCGCTCCATAGCTGCAGGGCACCGCTGCTGCCGGTTAGGTGTGTTTCTTTATTGTCATCGCGGCCGAGCCAAAAGGTTGCTAGGTAATCTCCCGAGTAGCCTGAGAACCAACTATCCCGATTATCGTTAGTGGTGCCGGTTTTACCCGCAACCACCAGTTGCTCTGGTAGTTGTTTGTATGCAGAGCGCCCGGTGCCGGTTTGCATGGTCTTTACTAGTGCTTCTTGTAATAAATAAATCGCCTCGGGTGCAACTACTTGACTAAGCTTGAAAGGGTAGCGGGTTAAAGTTTCACCTTGTGCGTTGGTGACCTCGCGAATTCCTCTTAAGGGCATGTTGAAGCCATTACTGGCGATAGTTTGGTAGAGCTGCGTCACTTCAAGCGGTGACAATGATTGAGATCCTAGGAATAGAGAAGGGTAGGGCGTGAGCTCTCTTTTGACACCTAAACGCCTGAGCATGTCATGCACTGTGTCAATTCCTAGCTCTAAACCTAAGCGGGCACTTGCCAGATTGTAGGATTTAGCAAGCGCTAGATATAAGGGGACTTCTCCATGGCTTTCGTGATCAAAGTTCTGCGGCGCCCAGATTTGCCCATCTTCAAACTCTATTTTGAATGCCTGATCTGATACCAGCGTGCTGAGTTGATATTGTGAGGGTTTTTCCAGTGCGCTAAGGAATATTGACGGTTTAATGAGCGAGCCGATAGGTCTTCTTGCATCAAGAGCACGGTTAAAACCGCGGTATCGTGCTTTTCTGTCCCCAGCCATGGCGAGTATTTCCCCGGTGCCGGTTGCGGTGACCACGGCGCCTACTTGAAGCGTTCCTGTCTGTTTCACTGATTCGAGTGTTGGAAGTTTGCTGGCGATTGTATTCTCTAGCTGGTGCTGGAGCTGGGGGTCTAGACTGGTATATATCTTTAGCCCTTCAGTGCGTAGGTCGTCTTCATGGTAATCTTTTCCCAGCTGACGCTTTACCATGTCCATAAATGCCGGGTAGGGATTAGTCTGTAGAGTCGGCTTATCGATAACGTTTAATGTGTGAGTGATCGCCTCTTGATAGCGTTGATCGTCAAGGAGGTTCTCCTTGTTCAGAAGAGACAAAACCAGGTTGCGTCGTTTTAGTGCTCGTTCAGGAAAACGGCGAGGATTATAATAGGACGGGCCTTTGATCATGGCGACAAGTAGAGCGTGTTCGGAGATAGAGCAGGCACGTAAATCCTTGCCAAAGTAGTAGAGGCTGGCCGCTGCAAACCCGTGGATAGCGAGTGAGCCAGATTGACCGAGAAAGACATCATTCATGTAAGTTTCTAGGATGGACTGCTTGTCATAATGGGCTTCCAGCATCAGAGACATCAGTGCTTCATTTACCTTTCGGCTAAGTGATCGCTCTCGACTGAGATAAAAATTCTTGACCAATTGTTGGGTAAGCGTGCTGCCACCTTGAACAACTCTGCCCGCTTTCAGGTTTGCCCATGCAGCACGCGCTATGGATAGCGGTGAAATGCCTAAATGATGTTTAAAGT
>NZ_LWFZ01001382.1:0-1225 GCF_001635225.1 Oleiphilus sp. HI0086 | reverse complement strand
TGGCACGGCAGCTTCGGGGTAGGCCGGGTGATATCGAAGTGAGCCACTCAATAAATTGATATAGTGAGCTTCATGAAGCTGGCTTGCGAGTGCTTGGCCATGATCAAGCGGCAATAACTGGATCGCCGGGTTATCATATAAGGCTTGAAGATAAGGTGCGCTAAGTGGCGCAACAAAAAATGCCAGGTCGAGATTGCCCGAGAGTAGGGCTTCGGAAGCGGCTTTGCCGCCCAAGAATGCTTCGGGAGCTGTATTATTACTGAGGGCTGGCGCAGCGCTAATCTCTGCTAATTGCTCAACTACAGCTCGAGTACCGCTACCTTGTGCACCCAGTGCAACGCGTTTCCCTGTCCATGAAAACGGGTTGCCGTTGACTTGGGCTTCAACTCTGGCGAAGGCTAAGAGCGGCTCTGGAAAGACGGCTGCCAATGCGTTGATATTGGGGTTGCTTGATTTAATGCCGCCTTGGATCAGGGCGATGTCTACCGTGCTATTCGTGGCATCAATCAGTTTACTATTTTCGCGTGAACCAGCGGTTTCGACTATCTCTAATTGAAGACCATCCTCAGCTAAAATTTCTCGGTATTGTTGCGCTATTTGATAATAGGCACTACCTTCTACTCCCGCTGCTATTCGTAGCTGGTCTGGTGGAACCAGGCGCAGGCCAAGCACTAGGCCATAGAGCGTCGCGATGATCGCTAATGTAGCCACCACATAGCTTAATACATTTGAAAGACTTGGGAGTTTCAAGGATCTTTTCATATCAATAAATCTCTATTTGGCTTGTCATTAGGAAAACTGCACAGCGAGCTTCCCCGTGATGACGAGTTTATTGTCCTTGTTGAAATTTTGCGAGCGCTTCACCCATTGCCTTGTGAACGGCATTGATGCCCTGAAGAGGGCGCAGCATGACTTTGAATTCAGTTATTTGATCATCTTCGTTCCAGGTGATCATGTCGACACCATTGACGGTTTTGCCGTCAATAAGGGTTTCGAATTCGAGCACGGCAAAATGGTCGTTGTAAACTTCTTGAATATATTTGAAGTGTTCATTCGCAATCGTTTGCATTGCGCCCATTAGGTATAGTTTTGTAATGGCTTTGCCTCTTTGCGGAGTATGAACTACCGGAGAAAACATCGTGGCGTTATCAGCCAATAAATTGTCTAGAGCATTGATATCTCGTGTTTTCACAACAGTATGCCAGTTCTGAATAACTTTAGGAGC
>NZ_LWFZ01001381.1:0-811 GCF_001635225.1 Oleiphilus sp. HI0086 | reverse complement strand
CAGGCAAAGAAAAAGACGTAGAAATTGGTACCTCGACTTCATAACATATGCCCGACACATTTAATAAAACACTCTGGGCACCCTTCTCTTCGACTATTCCTAGCAATTTACCAATCATCTAAATTATCTACCTTATTTACTATTGATTTCCCATTTTGTCGCCTTAAGCAAATCAGTCAATAACTACCGCATACGACCACCGCGACTTTGACTAACACCAGAAACTTGCAGCAACAGCTTCTCACTATTCGCATGGCAAATTGCTATTGCCAAAGCATCTGCTGCGTCTGCTTGAGGTGAGCTTTCAAGCTTTAACAGGTGCATAACCATTAACTGGACTTGAGACTTATCTGCCCCCCCCTTACCAACAACCGCTTGCTTGACCTTTCTAGCCGAATACTCGTTAACTTCGAGCCCTGAATTCGCGGCTGCAACAATGGCTACGCCACGTGCCTGACCAAGCTTAAGCGCTGAAGAAGGGTTCTTGGCCATAAAAACCTCTTCGATTGCAAATTGATCCGGTTGATACTGCTGAATGAGCTGTCCAACGGCTTGAAATATAACTAACAGACGGTCGGAAAATGCTCCATCCCCGGTACGAATACAACCACTTGCAACATAAGATAAACGCCCCCTATCCTTCGAAATAAGCCCGTAGCCGGTTACTCGTGAGCCGGGATCTATACCTAGTATCAGGGACATACTTCTAAACCTTTTGATTGTTAATCAGTATCAAGGCGGTAAAACCGCCTACCATTATGCCAGGTAATATTCTGGTACGAATCGGAAGAAAAAATGCCTTTAATCAAAC
>NZ_LWFZ01001380.1:0-1472 GCF_001635225.1 Oleiphilus sp. HI0086 | reverse complement strand
CCTGGAGCTCCTGGTCATATAATTCTGTATTTTCAGGAAGCTCTTCGTAGACCTCATAACCGAGAGCGTTCGCAAGAACTTCTGCTCCCACTTTGTCTAACCTGAGTTGAAATTCAGAGCCTTGAAAGTGGTATTGAGTGATTTGTCCTTTTTCCACTTTGTCTATTATTGTTAAACCTCGTCAATTGCGACGATAGTCTTTAGCTCCATATTGAAGTAAGTAGCGATAGCTTCATGGCCGCTAGAAAATAGGGCTTGCGGCTGGGAACTCTCATCAAACAAAAACTCGTAATCCAATTTTGGCCTCTGTTGTTTGATTAAAACATTTCCAAATCACCATTTTCAACCAGGTGCTCTACAATTTGATCGTTTTCAGTAAACTTTTCAGGTGACCAGCTAAGGTTGAAGATAAGGCGTTGATAGATGGTGATTTCATCAAAGCGGAATTTAGGGTCGATCAGCTTAAACTTAAAGCATAGTTGAGGCTCGGTTGAACCAAAGGACATATGTTTTTGAGAGTGGTTTACCAGCGTTGGGACATAAATACGATTGCCTTCTAAACTCTCAACGGAAGAGAAGTAGCAAGAGCGTGCTTTACCCCAAATCAGGTTGGTGGCTTCGTTGAGAATCGAGTTAATATCATTGCGATTCGGACGCATTGAATGAATGGCAGTTGCGTCAGAGCGAATTAAATCAGTGATTTCCTTTTCAGTGGTCTGCAGCATCATATAACCACGGCACCAGTCACTTTCCAAAGGAATCAGTGTGAACAATTCACCATAGATTAATTGGTCTTTTACCAGGTAGGGGTAATCACAATGAACTTTTACCCCGGGGATCAGGCTTTCAAATACTTGAGTAGAGATCTCCTGAAAGCCCTTGGCCAACTCCAGAGGGTAATACATGCTACAAATATACTCGTTGATCAAACCGTTAAGTTGGTCAATGTTGTTGTTTTCATAGCTGCCAGCAATCGCTTGAAGGACTTCAGGAGAAAGTTCTTTACGCGTTACTCTGCGTAAAAATATCGGTAGTTCAGGACGTTTGCGGTGAATCTGGAGGCACAAATCTAAACCACTTACGCCACTACTATCAGGCGCTTCGGTCAGGAATACACTGCCCAGGTCGAGATTTGACGACAGGACTTCGTCAAACTCACTCGACGCGCCTTCGAGACCGATATGGTCGTCCTCGGTTTTGACTCTTAAACCAACCAAATTATTTTCAATGCAAACATCTTTTAACAAGGTCAATGACGTTTTTTCGAACTCGTGTACAAGTACTTTACTGACAATTTTTGTGTCCTTGCTCATCCATACCTCGTTTAAAACGGACCTGAGAATTAACAAATTTGAAACTGCATTTGATGCTACAACAGTATAGTGTACAAATAAGGCTAGCGAGTAAAATTATCAGATTGAGCCGCTTGTGCTCGAACTTGAGTGTGCTACCTTATATGCTATTAACCAGGA
>NZ_LWFZ01001379.1:0-947 GCF_001635225.1 Oleiphilus sp. HI0086 | reverse complement strand
TCAACCGATGCAGCACCAATTGCGTTTGGATCATCCTTAACGCTATTGATAACATATTCTGTTACATCACTTAAACGCTCAAGCGCTGCAGACAGTGGCTTAACGAATTCAGCCAAGTCAGCATTATCAGCCTCTACCTGAATAAACGAAGCGACTTCTGAAGCAAATAGTTCGTAGAACTTACCGCCATTGGCGACAATCTTACGGCCCATCAAATCCAAAGATTGGATACCATTAGTACCTTCGTAGATTTGCGTAATACGCGTATCACGAACCAACTGCTCCTGGCCCCACTCACGAATGAAACCGTGACCACCAAATACTTGCTGGCCAGCAATACAACAATCTAAAGCACGATCAGTCAAATATGCTTTTGCAATAGGCGTCATCAATGCAACCATTGCTGATGCATGCTTCTTCTCATCAGCGTCATCTGAGTATTTCGCTGTATCCAAGAAAGTCGCAACATAGCTAGAGAAGGCACGACCACCCTCATTGTAAGCACGCATAGTCATCAACATACGGCGAATATCAGGATGCACGATTAGTGGGTCAGCAGCCTTTTCAGGTTGAGCCGGGCCTGTTGCCGCTCTACCCTGAATTCGATCCAATGCATACTCAACAGCATTCTGGTATGAACGCTCAGCAGCACCTAAGCCCTGAATACCAACACTCAAACGCTCGTAGTTCATCATTGTGAACATTGCGTTTAGACCTTGGTTAATCTCACCAACCAACCAGCCTTGAGCGCCGTCAAAGTTCATGACACAGGTTGCAGAAGCTTTGATACCCATTTTATGCTCGATAGAGCCAACCGTTACATTATTGTTCTCGCCAACAACGTTGTTCTCATCAACCTTGTTTCTTGGAACCAAGAACAGAGAAATACCTTTAGGGCCGGCAGGCGCATCAGGAAGCTTAGCGAGGACCAAATGAATAACGTTTTC
>NZ_LWFZ01001378.1:0-790 GCF_001635225.1 Oleiphilus sp. HI0086 | reverse complement strand
ATTGTTTTTACCGCCATCGTTGGGATGCTTTTATCCTCCCCTGGCATGGTGCCCCTCGACACCTTATTCTTTGCCTCACTCGGCATAGGTATGGCTGCAGCTTCTGGCGCTGCAATCAATCACTGGGTGGATCAAAAAATTGATGCCACGATGGAGCGAACCAAGGGACGCCCCATTCCGACTGGAGGCCTGTCATC
Organism: Oleiphilus sp. HI0086; assembly: GCF_001635225.1. Classification (NCBI taxonomy): domain Bacteria; kingdom Pseudomonadati; phylum Pseudomonadota; class Gammaproteobacteria; order Oceanospirillales; family Oleiphilaceae; genus Oleiphilus; species Oleiphilus sp. HI0086. Next base: position 593 of record NZ_LWFZ01001378.1, on the reverse strand, counting down.
CAAGGCAGCTCTGAGTTTTGCGCTAAGTTTGTGCGTACTCTCTATGGCGATTTTACTTGCGACAACGAACCAGCTTACCGCGCTACTAACCTTCATCTGCGTTATTGGCTATGCGGTCATCTATACTATGTTTCTTAAACGCTCTACCCCGCACAATATCGTTTGGGGTGGTGCTGCCGGTGCTGCACCGCCGATTCTTGGCTGGGTCGCGATGACGGGTGAAGTTAACACCGAGGCCTTGTTATTATTTCTCATTATCTTTATTTGGACGCCACCACATTTCTGGGCACTGGCCATTCGCCGTCGCGATGATTATGCAAAAGTTGATGTCCCTATGCTTCCGGTGACTCATGGCATTCCTTTCACCAAGGTACAGGTATTACTTTATACTTGTATGCTTCTTGCCGTTACGCTGATACCCTTTGCCATACAAATGACCGGCTTAATCTATCTAGCCGGGGCGGTAGCCTTAGGGTTGGGCTTTATTTATCACGCTTATAAGCTATATCGCTGCAGTGCTGACCAACACGCAATGAAAACCTTTGCTTACTCAATATTCTACCTAACGGCCTTATTTGCATTTCTGCTCGTCG
>NZ_LWFZ01001377.1:0-775 GCF_001635225.1 Oleiphilus sp. HI0086 | reverse complement strand
GTTCGTTTAACCAGTACTCGTTTAGTTGATATACCTCTGAAATTACAGATTCAACATTCTGGTCATTAATTTCTCCTGTAGCGATTTTTGGAAAGTTGACCTTAGGCAGGTCGCTTTTGTTAATTTCTCCTCCTTCGTTTACGGGGTTTATTGGTTGCCCTGAATCGCCATCGCTTCCTGATCCGCAACCGGTCAAAATTGCTAGTATAGATGCGCCAAGTAGGTTTTTAGTTGTCATTAGGTTTGTCATGATCGTTGTATCCTTAAGTGTTGTTAGTGTTCGTTATTCAGTACTTTTTCTAGTTCGTCGTAAGCTTTCTTTGCTTCTTCTTTAGTCCACTTAGCTTCAGCGTCTCTAAAGCTCGATTTGATGAAGAGCTTCTTGTTCTTCTTGGCCAACTCTTCATCAATCCCCACCAGCACGTACTTCACCCCATTTGGGTCAGTAACCGAGGCATAAACACGGCTTCCCGATAGCGGCATCTTTAATTCACTTTGCCCTATTTCCTGTACATGTTTTTCTGCCCGCTCACTCAGACCTGATCCAGTGATAGACTCGTAATCACTTAGCGCTGCCTTTAAATCAACAGTTAGTTTTCTTGCGAGATCTGCTCGAGCGCGTTGCTGAGCAATTTGAAATGAGAGGTTCTCGCTGGCACTGTTACGGTCATAACTTCCCCTTCCTGTAACTAGGTCACCCATAACCCCTGTACACACCCAATTTGGAGCTTCCTTTTCCGTACCGTCAAAATTACACTCTGCTGTTTGAGGTGCT
>NZ_LWFZ01001376.1:0-782 GCF_001635225.1 Oleiphilus sp. HI0086 | reverse complement strand
TCCGATATTAAAATCCTGGTGGCTAGGGAAGATGACATCGAGAGCCGTATCAGAGGCAAGCTTTAATTGGTATTGGGTTGAGGTGCCTGCAAAAATTTTCGAGCTGACGACGGCATTCAGGATTGCTCCTGGTTTATAAATTACATCGTCGGGACGAATTAGTATTTCAATCCTGGTTTTTTCTGGCCAGTTATAAGCACGATTGCCTTGAATCACACCGACCTCACTTGAGAAGGTATCGGGTGTTAAGGTTTCACCTTTGATAAAGGTGCCGTGTCCAATAAACCTAGCGACAAAAGGATTTACGGGTTCGTGATATAGCTCGTAGGGTTTTCCCCATTGTTGAACTTTTCCTTGATCAATAACGCCAATATAGTCACACATAGCGAATGCTTCTTTCTGATCATGAGTCACTAATATTGCACTGATTCCTAAAGTCTTAAGAATGTTCCTGATATCAATGCTTAGACGGTTGCGTAGCTCAGCATCAAGATTTGAAAAAGGTTCATCTAGTAGGATAAGTTCGGGTTCAGGCGCTAAAGCTCGTGCTAGCGCTACTCGTTGTTGTTGCCCGCCAGACAGTTCATGTGGAAAGCTGTTTTGATAGCCATCTAGGTCGACTAAGTGAATTAACTTTTCAATATGAGCTGACTTTTCGGTTTTGTCCTTAATGCCTGTGAGGCCGAAAGCGATATTTTGGCTGACGCTAAGGTGGGGGAAGAGGGCATAGTCTTGAAATACCATGCCAATCCGTCTTTTCTCGGGGGCTTGTACCTTGTTGG
>NZ_LWFZ01001375.1:0-985 GCF_001635225.1 Oleiphilus sp. HI0086 | reverse complement strand
AGTGGACGCAAAACGTAATAAACCGGCAACTTTCTCTTTATTTCCAAAGTCTTCAGCCAAGCCTTCCTTGATTACCTGGCCAAACTCATCCCAGAAAGACTGATACTTTTCAGCATCGTTCTTCGCCATCTTGGTCAACATATCAAGAACACGCTTGGTCAAAGCAGTCTTCATACTTTCAACGGTCTTGTCACTCTGCAAGATTTCACGAGAGACGTTCAGCGAAAGATCGCGAGTATCAACAATACCTTTAACAAACCGTAGGTACAGAGGCAGGAACTGCTCAGCTTCATCCATGATGAAAACACGCTGAACGTACAACTTGAGCCCTTTCGGTACATCGCGGTTGTACATATCAAAAGGCGCTTTTGAAGGAATATACAATAAGCTTGTGTAGTCCAATTTACCTTCAACACGGTTATGAGACCAAGTTAGTGGCTCTTGGAAGTCATGAGAAATATGCTTATAGAAAGATTGATACTCTTCTTCTTTGATTTCAGACTTAGACAAAGACCAAAGCGCTGTGGCTTCGTTGACTGTCTCGTCTTTTGGCTCTTCTGGCTCTTTACCTTCTTCAGCAGGCATTGGCTCAGACTTCATCACAACCGGGAAGGCGATATGGTCAGAATACTTCTTAACCAGACTACGTAGCTTCCAGCCGTTAGCAAACTCAGCCTCTTCCTCTTTCAGGTGAAGCACAATCGAAGTACCACGCTCGGCACGCTCGATATTCTCTATGGTGAATTCACCTTCACCTTCGGAGCTCCAGTGAACACCTTCCGCTTTATCTGTACCCGCTTTACGCGTGAATACATCAACTTTCTTGGCAACAATAAATGCGGAATAGAACCCAACACCGAACTGACCAATCAACTGAGAATCTTGCTGGCTATCACCTGTTAGCTTAGACATAAACTCGGCAGTGCCTGACTTGGCAATCGTACCTAAGTGGTTAATGACATCATCACGATTCATACCGATACCG
>NZ_LWFZ01001374.1:0-1225 GCF_001635225.1 Oleiphilus sp. HI0086 | reverse complement strand
AGATGTTGGAGCTTTCAATTTATGATGGTATACCGCACCTATTAACCCCAGTGGTAACCGATATGAAAGAGGCTGCGAATGCTCTGCGTTGGTGTGTTGCCGAAATGGAGCGCCGTTATAAGTTGATGGCTTCTTTGGGCGTTCGTAACATTGCAGGCTATAACCGAAAGGTTAAAGAAGCTATTGAGCGCGGCGAGCCCATGAAGGACCCTATCTGGGTGCCAGATTTACACCTAAGAAATGAAGAAAGTGACCGTCCGGATCTTGAGACTTTACCCTTTATAGTGGTAATTATTGATGAGTTTGCCGACATGATGATGATTGTTGGCAAGAAGGTCGAAGAGCTAATCGCGCGTATCGCACAAAAAGCAAGAGCCGCCGGTATCCACCTTATTCTCGCAACTCAGCGTCCCTCAGTTGACGTCATTACCGGTTTGATCAAAGCAAACGTTCCTACCCGTATATCCTTCCAGGTATCATCAAAGATCGACTCTAGAACCGTATTGGACCAGGGTGGAGCAGAGCAGCTCTTGGGTCACGGTGATATGCTATATATGCCACCAGGTAGTGGTGTGCCAATTCGTGTTCACGGTGCTTTTGTTGATGACCACGAAGTTCATAAGGTGGTTGAAGCATGGAAAGAACGCGGGCAACCTAATTATCTTGAAGAGGTTCTATCTGGTGGCGATAGCTCAGACCCCGCGGTAGCAGCCTTTGCAGAAGAAGGTGGTGGAGACAACGAACAAGATGCCTTGTTCGACCTGGCTGTAGCATTTGTTACGGAAACCAGAAGAGTATCTATCTCCTCAGTGCAGAGAAAGCTGAAGGTAGGCTATAACCGAGCTGCAAACCTGGTTGAAGCAATGGAGCAAGCTGGTGTTGTCAGTGCTGCCGGCCATAATGGATCTAGAGAAGTCCTCGCACCGCCTCCACCCAAGGACTAGAATCTATACTTTTCTGGTCGAGACAAGTTTTCTGAAGATATTCAGTAACCAGCGAATAGCTAAAAAGCCCCTTATCGAACTTACTATAGGGTAAGGGCTAATATTTGACCTTAGACCCAGATAGGATACAGTTATCTACTGTAACCCATGCTTTTCTAGGATCGCTTTTATTTCCCCCGACTCTTTGAGTTGTTTCAGACCATCGTTAAAATCATTGAGTTTTATTTGGTAGCCAGGCGAACTTCTTGAAAACATCAAGTATTGCGGATCTTTTTTTAGCG
>NZ_LWFZ01001373.1:0-726 GCF_001635225.1 Oleiphilus sp. HI0086 | reverse complement strand
TTCCGGTACACATGATCGAAACCATTAATAAATTGAACCGCATCTCACGCCAGATGCTTCAGGAAATGGGCCGCGAGCCAACACCTGAAGAGTTAGGTGAGCGCATGGATATGCCTGAAGACAAGGTACGTAAAGTCCTTAAGATTGCTAAAGAACCAATCTCAATGGAAACGCCTATTGGTGATGACGAAGATTCACACTTGGGTGACTTTATCGAAGATGGCCAGGCAGAATCGCCCGTTGATACGGCTACAGGCCAGGGCTTAAGAGAGTCTACACGTACGGTTCTTTCCGGACTAACTGCTAGAGAAGCAAAAGTACTACGTATGCGTTTTGGTATCGAAATGAACACAGACCATACTTTGGAAGAAGTAGGTAAGCAGTTCGACGTAACGCGTGAGCGTATCCGTCAGATCGAAGCGAAAGCGCTAAGAAAACTACGCCATCCAAGCCGCTCAGATCACCTAAGAAGCTTCCTGGACGAATAAGCATTTTCCTCTAGCATCTTCTTTCGGGGCGCATTATAATGCGCCCCGTATTGATCAAGAACTCTCTGGATCATCTCTTGGCTCAAAGCCAAAATCAGTGCCCCCTTAGCTCAGTTGGTTAGAGCACCCGACTCATAATCGGTAGGTCCCCTGTTCAAGTCAGGGAGGGGGCACCATTTTTCTTCTTTTATTTCAATTGGTTATTTTAGTAGCTGGCATGCTTGGAATAAGTTGTGCT
>NZ_LWFZ01001372.1:0-790 GCF_001635225.1 Oleiphilus sp. HI0086 | reverse complement strand
ATGCCTTAGAAGAAAGTATGGTTTCATTGCTTAAACAAGAGTTCTGCGATTCTTTTGTTCCCTATACTTCAGTACCGACTGATATAACACTTAATGAACAATTTAGTCATTTCGATATCTCAAGAATATTATATAAAGATGAGGTTGGTGATAGCTCCGTACCTCAAAATGATTCGGTAGAAAAACTCAATCTTGAAGAAAGTGACTGGTTTGTAATGGGTACAGACCAAGCTAGTTCACCTTCAATGATATTATTGAACCGCTTTGACTATGCTGGCTTGTTTTTGTTTGGTAATTATTTGGGGATGAAAACGGGCATATATACCCGTCAGGAGTTAGACCACTTGCTCAATCAAGGTGAGATTAAACCTTACAAGCAAGGGGAGTCATTCTCTGTTGTGTTTAATGCTTGTGTTAAGGGGCTGATGCGAGTAGCTGATTCACAGCAGAAAGCCAGAATCGCTGCCGCCGAGAAAGCGAAAGAAGAAGCAGAGAGACTGCTCGAAGAAAAACGACTTGCCGAAGAAGAGGCAGAAAAGAGAGCGCAGGAAATTGCCGAACGTACTAAAGAACTACTTAAAAGGCGCGAAGATAAGAAAAAAGCCCAACTTGAAGTATCAGCACTAGCGAAAGTACAGAAATTGACTATAGGTGCTTGGGTCTCACTTACGATTGGTGACCAAGCGGAGCGCTATAAGCTAGTAGTGAAGATTGCTGCGAGTAGTAAATTCATTTTTGTTGATAAGCTCGGGATTAAGAAAAAGGAATATAAAGAAGTTGACCTTGTGGA
>NZ_LWFZ01001371.1:0-1078 GCF_001635225.1 Oleiphilus sp. HI0086 | reverse complement strand
GAATCAGAAGACTCTATACTCGCTCTAGACTCCCAGGCCACCAATCACGTCGCAATAGATAAAGCTCAGTCTAAGCCCGTTTTCAGCCAGCCTTCAGACATCGAAAAGGCACCCAGACTGTCTCATCCGCCATCTAAAGACGTTTGGGTTCTAGCAGCCTCACTCGGTGGTCCTGCAGCGGTGAAAGAGTTCCTGGATGAAATTCCATCTACGATCAGAGCCGGCTTTCTTTATGCTCAGCATGTCGATGCCCACTTCTCGGGCGTACTAACACGCGTCTTAGGCCGTCATTCAATGCTCGACCTAAAGCCTATAACCGACTGCTGTTTAGTTAAAGATGGCGAAGTTCTCGTCGTTCCTGTCGACAATGAAGTCTGCTTTTCATCTAATGGTGTCTCAATTAGAGACAATGAATGGGAAGGACCCTATGGTCCATCAATTGACCATTTATTAAGAAATCTGTTTGCGCATTATGGAAAACGTTGCCATGTGATCGTATTTAGCGGCATGGGGAATGACGGCTCGTTGATGGCACCTACGATGCATAAGCAAGGCTGCTCAGTATGGACTCAAGCACCAGATGGGTGTGCGAATGGCTCGATGCCGCAATCTGTGATTGATCTTGAATGCAGTGCATACACCGCATCTCCAAAAGACCTGGCTCGAGCATTAATTAATAAAGTTGGCTGCTACAGTGCACCTGACGCCAGTGCTAGCAATTTAGAAACAAACAAAGGAGTTTAATTGTGTCGGATGCTCAAAGTGTTATCTCTAGCCTATATCTACCGGTTAGTAATACCCAGCTCTTATTACCTAACGTTAGCGTCGCTGAAGTAGTAGGCTATCAAGCGCCTGAAAACCGCGATACTAAGCCAGATTACTTTCTAGGTCTTGTATCCTGGCGTGGAATCAATATTCCTTTATTATCGTATGAAATCGCCAATGGGCTCTCAGCAGCCAAGGTCACACCCAACTCCAGAATTGCGGTAGTCAATACTATTGGTAAACACCAAAAAGACTTACCTTTTTTTGCTATTGTGACGCAAGGTATCCCCCGACTTGTAAAAGTAGGGAATGA
>NZ_LWFZ01001370.1:0-1547 GCF_001635225.1 Oleiphilus sp. HI0086 | reverse complement strand
CAGTCCTATACGGCGAGTGTTTGAGCGGCGCACTTTACTGGAACGATTTTGAAAACCTAGCTAAAAAAGTCGGTTTTTTGGACCCGAGGCTTGTAGAAGACGATGTCATCACTATTGAAAATGAATCGGTGCAAGAAAAAGTCGGCCATATCGGTTTTTATTCGGCAACCTACCGTTTATTTAAAATAAAAGACCTTGAACCGCACTGTGAAGATTATGGCCAGGCTGTTATTTACAAAGGCGGTATCGAGCACTTTGAACACGCTTTCGTTCTTGATAAGCACCATATCATCGAAAAAGGTAGGATTTTCCCTGTTTGCGGCAATACCTGGCGCATGCTGAATGAAACACGATTTAAAAAGTACTTCGAGTTTATTGGTGACTGGAACACTCATTACGGCATTTTTGAAGGCTGTGGATCTAGCTTACCCTTCGATGGTGACCCTATATTCGAAACAGGTGACGGCGGCTCTTCTTGCTGCTAACTTGAGCTAGCGCTCTATCTGAAGAGCTAAGCTATAACTATCCGCTTAGCTCTTCACCTCCTCTTCAACGCTCTAATATCTAGACCATTTTCGATCATATACTCTTGCATATCTTTCGCGTACATAATCCACCCTTTCGGGCTTAAATGAATTTCATCATCCCAATATTTTGCTGCTGACAAGTCTACTCCCCGACCAAAAGCATCATAACTTAGCGTATTCTGATATTGCCCCATTGCGCCTATAATTGTTTCAGAAAGCTGCGCATGCAGATAGCGAATCGCCCGTCTCCTTATACAGTTATCTATGTTAGAAGTAAGCATAGGTGGATAAGCTTTCGCATCAAATGCTGTTTTTATCCAAGGCCCGGCCTTTAGGAATGCCAACTTGAAGCCTCGCTGGCGTTGATCTGGCGACGCATAACAATGCGCAAGGACAGGCACGCTAGGTAGATATCGGTCTCGGTCTTTCAATACCTTATGATAATCATCTCTGATGTTTTGAAGTAAGCGCTCTTTCCCTGAATTAAAGCACTCTGAAGGCGATTGATTTTTATCATCATAATCTTTAAGGATAAACTTTAAGCCAGCGAATAAATCATTCCCACCCATACTTAGACAATATACATCGAGTCTAACTCGATTGTATTTAGCATAGCGAAATACACTGGATTCACGCGAAACCTGCTTTGCCGTAGCCATTGAGACGCTACTATCCCACCAGTTTGCGCCAGTAGGAATAATCTGCATCAGGGCCTGATGTAAATTATTCGGTCCGTAGAAAAAATGTTTCTGCCTGCCAGGGTAATCAAACCAGGAGTCACCTTGCACTACAACATTAGGGTATCGACGACGATATAAACTTTTCGCAACCGTTACAAAACTTGGTCCTGAGCCAGCAAGGAAATGCGCCCCTCTGTAACTATCCATGTTTTTTACTTTCCCCTAATACACAGTCTCTTCATGGAATAGCTATTTTGTCATAGTCAAAGGTAGAAGCTTCAGCTTTTTCAGTGGCCTTAACTTTGGCGGGGGCGCTAGTAGAAGGAATTGGCATAAGTAC
>NZ_LWFZ01001369.1:0-16704 GCF_001635225.1 Oleiphilus sp. HI0086 | reverse complement strand
TGTAATGATATCAAAGGATAGGTAGGGATTCCCCGACATTTTACAGTTTTTTTCCTTTTCTTGGTTTTTTGTAACATATTGAATACTTAACTTGTTAAATCAGGTGTTTAGATTAGCCTTAATAGACACTAGTTAACTAAAGTTCCTATTAATATCGGTTTTCATGGCAGAATTTTCCGTATCCATCAAGCTTAAGACCCAGTTGCTGCAGGCGTTAGCCCAGCAGGTTGCCGTGTCGTTTAATGACGGCATTGGAAAAGCGATTCACGCTACCTCAGCTCAGTTATATAAGAAACTAGATGATGCTGAGGATTGGCTGCGAGCGGATTTTTCTTTAGCCATTAATCTTCTAGAAGCAAATAGTGAATGGTTTGCTGCACAGGTTGCAAACAATGCTATTGGCGCTCTGAAGGAGGTTGAGCAGAGTTTATCAAATGAAGAGGTGCTCAGTGATGAACTAGAGCAAGTGAAAACTGATACACAAAAGCCGCATGGTGGCGATAAGCTTGACCTTGACTCACTTAGTCTTGTCTCCAAAGATGACTTTGAAGATTGGCTTAGTGCCAATATGGGTATCAAGTACCTAGAAGCTGAACTTGGTTACGAGCTTCATGAGGTTTGTTTAATTGTTTCGTACCTGTTTGGAGAAACAATTGGAAAGGAAGATTGTCCTCTGGCACCCCATGCAATTTTCAGCACCTTAAAAACAGCTATCGAGCAACTAGAAATCCCGGCGGCTCCCCAGATTGTCATCTATAAAGCGCTGTCTCGTAGCTTTCTTGAAGACTTAAGAGAGTCATATCTTGAGATAATCGGCACTGTCAAAAAAGTCCAAGTTAATTACAAGCCTAAGCAAACTCAAGAGCCGTTAACAAAGACAGAAAGTGAAGCAGATGCCGCACAAGAAGCCAGTTCAGCCGAAGAGACAGTAAATCACAATGTTGAAGGGCTGAGTGATGCACCAGTTATTGGAGGGGGCTCTTCAGCCGCGTCTATCCTTGAAAATCGCCACCAATATAAAGCTCAAGAAAACAGCACATTAGATACTTTGTCACGTCTGCACACCTCCTCTACTAGTGGGGGGCAATTAGGCTTAGCTTCTGCTGGGGAAGAAATCGATGCAAACTCGCAAAGTATACCTGTAGGTCAATACGCGCCTGCTCAGTTAGTTGGTGCAATTAGCCAATTACAGCAAGTTAGAGATGATACCGAGCTAATCGAACGTAAGAAGTTACGTACTTGGATTGAAAGTGGTCTAAGTGAAATGCCGGGCGGTGCCAAGAATATTGGCCAGCAAGAATCCGAGCTAATCGATGTGACGGATCGCTTTTTCGAAGTCATTGTCGAGAAAATCGGTGTCAGTGGTTTGCTCGAGCGTTGGTTAGAAAAACTTAAACTCACTATTCTTAAGGTAGTTCTTCGAGATAAAACTTTCTTCTCTAATGCTTCGCATCCAGCGCGTCAATTGTTGAATAAACTAGCCAAGCTTTCAGCGAGCGAGAAGTCTGATAAGAAACGACTAGAGAAAGTTTTGGATCGCTATATCGGTAAGGTTGTAAGTGACTTTGACCATGATGATCAAGCGATAGAAAAAGTTGTAAAAGAGCTAGATGATTTATTAGAACGCCAAGCAATCGCGCAAAAACGTAATTCGGATCGCATTGCTCGGGCCTATGAGGGAAAGCAGAAGGTAGCAAGTGCTCGTCATAAAGTTGTAACAGACCTTAATGAACTTTTGCAGGGACAGTCAGTTCCGGTTGTACTGATGGAGCTTCTTGATAAAGCCGGGTGGCGTGAGCATTTGGCCTTAGTCGCTGTTCGCGATGGCGAAACAAGTGAAGGCTATACCGAAGCATTAAATGTTGTAGATGTACTTTTATCGTGGTTGGGTGAAGAGGTTGATGATAGTGACCAATGGGCCGTTGAACTAGAAATGGAGTTGGAAGCGCCTTCTATATTAGAACTAATCACAAAAGAGTTAACAATTGTTGGGCCTGTTGGATATGAGACGGTATTGCAGCGACTGGAAGATTGTTTGTTCCATGATGTTGATCCGCTGCTCGTCAAGATTGATCGATACGAATGGCCTTACGAGAAAACTGAAAAAGAGATTAAAGACCTGCGTCCAGATCAGGGTCAGGACCCACAAGCTTCTCATTGGCATAAGCGCGTAGTGACGATGAAAGTTGGTGAATGGGTTGAAATAAAAGATGATCAAGGGCGTGCCAGATGCTTGCGCCTCGCCTGGTCAGGAAGTGAGTCTTTCCGGTTCGTATTTGTTGATAGCCAAGGCATGAAAGATGAAGATATGCCTTTGGATAAGTTGGTCGAACTGTTTAAAGCTAATAAAGCAAGCTTTGTTGATAACGATGAAGTGCCCTTGGTTGACCAAGGCTTACATCAAATGGTTCAGTCTGTTTACGAAGAACTTGCTAGCCAGTCTAGTTGTGATGTATTGACAGGTTTACTTAATCGTCAGGCATTTGAACGCGGCTTAGAACAAAGTATTTCCGGTGCTGTTACTAATCAAAGTAAAGCGACTTTGATTTATATCGATGTCGATAAGTTCAATTTAACCAATACCAGCTATGGGCATCATGCTGGTGATGCTTTATTGAAGCATGTTGCTCAGACCATTAAAGCACAAGGCCTGGAAGATGCATTTTGCGGGCGTTTGGGTGGTAATGAATTTGGTATGATTTTGGTCAATTGTTCGCTTGAAACGACAAACGATGTAGCAGAAAATATTTGTAAAGAAGTCAGTTCGCAAAGCTTTACTTGGGAAGACCATGCTATCAATACGACGGTGAGTATTGGTGTTGCCGATTTTGAAGTTGAAATTGACTCCTACGACACCTTGATGCGAAAAGCGGGTGTCGCATGCGACTCTGCTAAAGAGCATGGGCGAAATCGCGTTGTACTGTATGAAGCGCTAGACAAAGACCAGCACAAGCGTGATCAGATGTTGGAGTGGGTTCAAAAGCTTGATCAGGATCTCGATGAATTGCTGACACTTCGCTGTCAGGAAATTCGTCCGATCACCACCGACCCCAATGCCAAGCCTCATTACGAAATTCTTTTGGGTGTTAGGGATAATGGTCAGGTATTGCCGCCTGTTATGTTGATCGAAGCAGCAGAACACTTTGGACGAATGGCGATGGTTGACCGCTGGGTGATACAGAACGTATTGCGTTGGATGGAGACACATGAAGAGTCTGTTGCTAAATCTGATGGCTTCTCAATTAATTTGTCTGGCAACTCTTTAAGTGATGATTCATTCCTTGAGTTTATACTAGGGCAGTTTGCAGCTAGCACGATTCCTCCGGAAATGATTTGTTTTGAGATTACTGAAACTGCAGCCATTACAAATCTGGCTGATGCGATCGAATTTATACGGGTACTAAAGCAGACTGGATGTAAGTTCTCACTAGATGACTTCGGTTCAGGTCTTTCGTCCTATGCTTACATTCAAAAACTTCCTGTTGATTTTATTAAAATCGACGGTGTGTTTATCCGCAATATCGCTAACAACGAACGTGACCAGGCTTTGGTCAAATCAATTAATGAGTTAGCTCACTTTATGGGTATGAAAACAGTTGCTGAATATGTAGAAAACTATGAAATTCTGAATGTTCTAAGAACTATTGGTGTTGACCACTCTCAAGGCTTTGGAATTAAAAAACCTGGTTTATTAGAAGAGTTAGCTTAAGTATAAGGCTTTGTGCTTGGAATACTTCAGCTATTCAGTACTTGTGAGTAGGCTGTGTAAACTCGCTTTTGGATCTCGATATTTTCGTCTTTTAGTCTCTCATCCAGTCGCTTGGCCGATTGGTTAATCTCTTGTTTAGAAAAGTTGCTAGGAATTGAGTGAGTCGCGTGGATTCGCTTGTAACTGGCGTAGTTCACTGGAAAGGGGCGGTAGGCTTTCTGAATCCCTTCATCAATAAGGTTAGCGACATCTTTATGGTCGTGTGTTTCAGAGATGCTTAGTGTATTTCCGAAGTCGATATGGATTTTACCCTTTTCTTCGCTCAGGCCTTTCTTACAAGAGATGAAATCATCAAACCGGTCTTTCTGATAGTCTGAGTTGTTTTCAGAGTTTATCAGTTCGTGAGCTTTGTCAATGTCACAAGGATCCCACTCGTAAGAGAAGCAGACAGGTACAATATTCAATGCGTTCATGTAATCGCTAAATGGTCGTTCCTTGGGCTTCGCTAAGATAAGCATTTTTATCAGGGCGGGGTTAGTTTTGTCTATATTGTCTTTTGCCCGGCCTTCCTTTTGCGCGATCCAAACGTTACCTTGCTGTGTAAAATGTAAATAACGAATGTACTCAGATTGTGTTTTCATCGCTTTAAGCATTGCTCTAGGAGACTTCAGAGATCTGAAGACCTTAAAGCAGCGGTTGAGTAAGGCAAGGTCGTTAGCAGCTGGGTGTTGAAGTAGGTTGTCACCGATAGCGCAATTTGAGGTAGAGAAACCATATTCCCTTAGCGCTTTATTAAGGATGAGTGGATCCATCACGATGTCTCGGTGGTTCGAGATAAAAACATAGGGCGTCGCAGGGTCTAGTTCATCAAGACCGGAAACGCTCAAATCATCATAGCTTGTTTCTATGTAGGGGAATATAGACTCTGCCACCCAGGCTTGAAAGGCATCAATCGAGTGAATATCAGCTAAACGCTCAAATTGAATCGGCGCTTGATTTTCGTCTGACTTGAATAGGCTCTTGATCACGGAAATAAGTTCTTTATCGCTCAGTAGTGCGCGCAATACTTGATTGACTTGCTTGTCCTCATAGCACTGAATTTCTTTAAAGCTTTCTTGCCATGCTATATTGAAAGAGACTGCTTTAAGACTTTGCGACATGATTACCCGTAACGAATTGAAGATTGAGGTTTGAGTATAAACAAAAATGACGATTTCTTCGCGCCGATTATAATGAATTAAGTCTAGCTTCTGGCCATATATGCTGCCAGCGGCCAAAAACAACATTCGACTGGCCTGATAGAAGAGCTAATAATTTAAATATTGAGCAGAGGTAACTGTGAGAAAGTTTTTACTTGTTCAGTTTGCTAAGCGTCCTTTGTTGGGGCATGTAAAAACTCGTATTGCGAAAGTCTTGGGTGAGGAGGCTGCGCTATCTATTCATATGGAGCTTGTTGCAGATATTGCTTTAAGATTTAGTCAGTGTATCGCTTGTGACTATCAGTTATGGTTTGATCAAAAGAGTGCTTCGTTTGACTCGCTTGAAGCAGAATCTATAAATGCCCATAAAAAGCTTAAGGCACTAATTGCAGAAGAAGGTTTAGACTGCCACGAACAGCGAGGGGAAAATCTTGGTGAGCGAATGTGCGATACCCTTGAGCGTAGTTTAGTTGATTATCAGAGCGTTGCGATTATTGGCAGTGATTGTCCGAATGTCACTGTATCTGACCTGAAAGTTGTAAAAGATTCATTAAGTGAGCATGACGTGGCGATCATACCCGCAGAAGATGGTGGTTATGTATTACTAGCCTTACGCAGAGAAGCTCTGGCCCGAGTTAATGGTAATTGGCTCGATGGTGTTGAGTGGGGGAGTGATAAGGCGCTGGAGCAAACGCTTAGTTGCTGCAGTCGGATAGGACTAAGCTATCAAGTGCTTCCTGACTCGTGGGACGTTGACGAAGTGGCTGACTATGAGCGTTGGAAGGAAGTTATAGCTCAAACTTAGCGCATGATCTTGGCCAAGTTTGAGCTGAATATTGCTAGCGTTTTGCTAAATAAATTGAGTAGTCATGATTTATTTGCTTGGTTTTTGCTATTTTCAGTAAATTCTTTTTCGCCAAAGCGGTTGAAACGGCTTTCCCGTAGTGGTTAAGCACTTTACTTAGCTGCCAGTCAGAACTGCTGCTAAGTTCGATAGCAGTATTCAGTACAGGTTTTTGGTCATTGCTCCCAAACCATGCTTGGCGACATCCATCAATGGAATAGAAATATTCTTCGTTAATCAAACCTTCCCAATAAGCACTGTATTTGTCAGCGAGAATGGTGGATCTTAGAGCTCTGATATTTGCGCTGGTATTACGAAGACCTTGCTTAGCAACCAGCGTTTCAATATCTGCACTCGCGTTATCCGGAGATTCACACAGTTTTATATTTAGCATGCCGTTTGTACAAAGCTGGCGTTTAACTAATTCAATAAATTCTGCGTCCACTATCGGCGCTTCAGCTGAGATTGATGCAAAATGAATTTGGTTTCCATCTTCAAGAAAACGTTTTGCTAATGATTGTGGCCAAAACACTATATTAGATAAGCCTTTTTGATGGGCTTTTAGATGACACTCAGCTAGGTTCTCTAGACTATTTTCAAGGGCGAGGACATCAACATCGTTGAAGTGATTAGCATACTCAAGCGCACGTTGAGAAGCATTGGTGCCTGCAACTAATAGCAGTAAGCGTTCTGGCAGTTCCGATTCTGGCAGCTGGAAGTTATTGATTAGTTCCTGCTTCAAGGACTGCTGATTAAAAAAGTCGATTGTTTGCCGCCTTGGAAATGGCCCCGGTAAGTCATCTTTACTAGTTAGCAGTTCACTTTTCTTTTCTGGGAACTGCTGCTTGAAAGATTCACGCTCAGCTCGACGATATAGGGATGACTCCATTAAGGGTAATAATGCCGATGGCCACTGATCTAGTTCCAGCGCTGTTAAGTTAACTGCATAAGTCTGAGAGAAGAATGCCTTATACATACCCACAACAATCAATGCGCCGGCTACCTCATCAACTTCCCACTGGTGTTGGAGGGTATGTTGAAGAGATTGATCAATTAGCTCGACTTTTTCCTCTTCAACTTCATCAACGATTAAAGCGAAGTTAGTACGCTCCGCATAAACAGCAATCGCGATAGCTAGCACTTGTAGATCATCCCGAAGGGTGCCTGACTCAACGCACTCTAGCAAAATGCTTTGGCGCAATAGCGTTATAAATTCTTCAACATGCGGATCAGGTAAAATGCAGTTTAGTAAGGAGTAATACACTAAGGGGTCTTTTGCGACTTCAAGCATTTCAATCGTCGCATTTGGATTACTTAAATCATATTTTTTGACTAGCAATGCCGCAGCGAATCCGGCAAGTTTATCTAAAGCCAGTTCGCTCTTTGACAGAAGCAAAAACAAATCAGCTTCAAGCTGAGTGTTGTAAGATTCTATCTTTATATGTGGGCAGCAGTTAAGCATGCCATGCAAGATCGTAATGTCATCATAGCCATGATTGATTAAAGATCGATAATGCAGGTAAGCGACATCGAAGTGGCCAAGTGCATGATGAGCTCTGGCCATACCTAGAAATGCGTTCTTATTGCCATTATCAATTGAAAGTGCTTTTTCGAACTGTCTGATTGCTAACTCAGGCTCTTCAGAAATTATATGTAGATAACCTAGATTCGTCAGGTATTGTGTATTTTCAGGCGAGTGCTCCAAGCACTTATCAAATAGTTCTTTTGCGGCAGAAACATTCCCTCTATCAAGCTCTATGCGGCCAAGTAGGTTCATTGCCGGCGCGTTGTTCGGGTCGAAGTTGATGACTTCAGTGATCAGCTTGAAAGCCTTATCCAAAGAAACCTTCTTGTCTTCAACAGCAGTATCGGTACTGTTATACATCTTGTAGAGGTCATTCGCGTGGATAAGCAGGCGTGCAATATCAGAACGTTCACAATCGCTGAATTCATTTACGATTGGTTGGAGCTTAGGAGTAGTAGGACTCATATTAGGTAAACCTCTTCCGCTTTTTTGTATTATCTAAGGTAGTGTCTAGTACTAAGCGAAGAGTGTGCCAGAAATGATTGGTTTTCTAGGTGATATACAAGAAAAAAGCCGGCTAGGCCGGCTTGGAGAATAGATAGTAGTACTGTTTTTATTTTAATATTTTTAAGTCAGGTTTAACCCTGTAACAGTTGGAGTACCTGCTGTGGTTGTCCATTCGCCTGAGACAGGATTGAAAGACCCGCACTTTGTAATACCTGTGATCTAGACAGCTCAGCTGTTTCTGCGGCGAAGTCAGCGTCTCTGATTCGTGAGCTGGCTTCCGTAAAGTTTTCAGCTGCAATCGCTTGGTTCGTGATGGTGGATTCAAATCGGTTTTGAATCGCACCGAGGTTTGCACGTTGGAAGTTTATCGTTGTCAGTGCATTGTCGACAGCAGCCAAAGCTAAAATTGCGCCATCTGATGTTGATATATCAATGTCTTGTACTAGCTGTCCACTTTCGGCTGCGCCGTAGGTGCCGATTTCAAAGCCAGCTTTCTCAATGTCGCCTGTAATTGAGTCTAGCTCGATCTTACCAGCTGATTGCAGAGAAATTGACGCTCTATATTCGGTGCTAGCTGTTAGGCCGATGTTGGCAGGAGTGATACCTGTGAAAGCTCCAACGTCAATGTTTCTTCCGTCATCGGCAATCAAGCGGAACTCTGAACCTAAAGCTTCCGCTCGAATACCTGTTTGGCCGGCCTTGTTGTTTATGGCAGAGATAATGGTGTTTTGTTTGTCTGCAACGGTATTTGTATCACTTGTCGAGATCTCAATGGTAACACCGTTTAGCAGGAAGCTGCCAGACTCGCCAATACCGACACCAGGAGCTGCGATTGCAGCGGAGTTAACCAACGTAGAGTTTACGGTTGCAGTAACACCTGACTGATCAGATACTAGGTTGATCGCATGCGCTTTTGCGATGGCGCTGGTTTCTGGGTTCGTAGAAGAAGGTGATGCTGTGTCAAAAGCGGCTAGTGTTGGTCCTACAGGGACGCTATTTATAACAAGATCTCCAGTAACAAATGTGGTGTTTGTAACGGCTTGACCAATTGCTCCACTGTTAGTGCCGCTGAATTTGCCAACAGCTAAGCCAGCATTTTCAATATCACCAGATGTTGTGTCGATTTCAATTGGGCGTCCATCGGAAGATACTAAGGAAAATGAACCAGAGTAAGTGGCCGCACCAGCAAGACCTACATCAGTTAAATCTGTGATGCTTCCGGCTGTTGTTCCTATAGCTAATTCGATGTTCCTGCCATCTTCTGCTGATAACGATATGCCTGTGTCTGCGCGACCATTAAAGGCAGCCACTACACCGGTTTGCCCGGATTTTTCGTTAATTGCGTTAGCGATGTTTTGAAGGTTTGCTTCGTCGCTGAGTAAGTTGCTGGCAGCAACATCAATGTCAACACCATTAATGGCAATTTGCCCTGATGATGCAGCGTTGTCGAACGTTCCTTCACCACCGCTTACGCTAGTGCTGCCAACTTTTGCTTCAATGCCTGTAATATCCGCTACCTTATTGATTGCGGCTGCTTTAGCGATCGCGCTCTTATCTCGGTCTGCGCTAGAGAAGGCATCGTCTACACCGCTAGAAGCACCGACTGCAATACCATTAATGACTAAGTCACCTGCAGCCAATGCAGCAATTGCTTGTGTTGTGCCACCTTGTTGGTCTGAGCTGACGCCGTCAGTTTGTGCTGCGCCAAGCTTGTCAACTGTAGCGCCCTCAATGCTCACGGTAACAGATTCACCTTCATTTGAGCCGATTTGGAATGTGACACCGGAGAAAGACCCATCGAGCAAGTTGGTGCCATTAAAGTTTGTTTGCAGAGACACGCGTTCTATTTCAGCTTTTAATTGTTGAACTTCTTGGTCCAGTGCTTGTCTATCGATTGCACTGTTTGTTCCGTTTGCTGACTGAAGTGCTAGGTCCCTGATACGAAGCAGGTTATTGGTAATTGATCCTAATGCACCTTCAGCTGTTTGAGAAAGTGATACGCCATCGCCCGCGTTTCTTATGGCAACGTTGAGTCCTCTAACTTGTGAGTCAAAACGTGTTGAGATTGCCAAACCTGCGGCATCATCCTTCGCACTGTTAATACGCAAGCCAGATGAAAGGCGCTGTAAAGCCGTCTGGTTAGCGGATTGAGAATTGTCCAGGTTGCGCTGTGCATTAATTGACGCGATATTGGTATTGATGATTTGAGGCATTGTATGCTCCTACTTATCTTCTATACCGGTGGACAGCATTCCTAAAGTTTCGGGATGAGTAACTACCGGCTACTAAATTAAAGTTTTTTTAAAATTTGTGATGCAATAATCGAGCATCACTTTCCTTGCTCTTTGTAAAGCATGCACTGTGCCAATTTGACTGGATGATATGTAAGGTGTTGATATCAAAGTGTTATGGGTTGGTTATTTTTGTTGGGTTATACCGGAAGAAGCTATGATTGCCGGTTTTTTGGCTAGTGCTTGCCGCTATTTATAATGTGGAGAGTGAGAGCGTTTATGAAAAAAGAACTTCGTTACACTTGCTTACATTGTTTTTGTAAAAAAAACTAAAGTAATTCTAAGGAGTGCCGTTAAGTGATGTAACAAGCGGTCGAGAGCGTGCTTTACAAAGCATGATGTACTTCAAAATCTCGTTCGTTTACTTGCAAAATTGATCGGAGAAACGACATGCCTCAAATAATTAATACTAATATCGCGTCTTTGAATGCTCAGCGCAACCTAGACAAATCTCAGAATGAACAGAGTGTTGCTTTACAGCGTTTATCATCTGGTTTGCGTATCAATGGCGCAAAGGATGATGCGGCAGGTTTGGCGATTTCAAACCGAATAGATGCTCAGGTTCGTGGTCTAAATGTAGCAAACCGAAACGCAGGTGATGGTGTATCGCTAGCACAGACAGCTGAAGGTGCATTGAACAGTATGACAACCTCCTTGCAGCGTATGCGTGAACTAGCATTGCAGTCTGCAAACGGTACGAATACATCATTGGAACGTTCTTCACTGCAAGAAGAGGTTGAGCAGCTTAAAACCGAGATTGCGAGTATCGCAGAGAAAACAAACTTTAACGGTCAGAACCTTTTAGATGGTTCTTTCCAGGGTACTAGTTTCCAAACAGGTGCAAACGTTGGTGATCGAATAGACGTTTCAATCTCTGAGGTGTCAGAGGAAACGCTAGGTACAGATATCACATCAGGTTTGTCTTCTGTTTCATCTACCGATGCTCGTCCAGCAATGGCTGCGGGTGACCTGGTAATTAACGGCTTCGCAGTAGGTGCAGCAGATGCGGGTGCTGATGGTGCTTCAACTGCCGATCAGAACTTGAGTTCTATTGCAATTGCTGCGTCCATCAATGCGGTTGCTGATCAATCGGGTGTCAGTGCGACTGTTAATGCAACGGTTGCATCGGGTACAGAAGTCACTAACGTAGCAAGTGCCGCTAACTTTGATATTAATGGTGTAACGATCAATGTTGGTGGATCTGGCGATGCAAGCACGTTATCTACTGATTTGCAGGGTGTTGCGGACGCAATTAACCTAAGCAGCGGTCAAACAGGTGTTACTGCGTCGGTTGATCTAAATAACTTGCAGCAAGGTGTAACTCTTTCTGCTGCAGACGGTCGTAACATTGATATCTCGGGTGCGGGTGCAGCAGCGGCAGGTGTTGCAGCGGCTGACACGTATGTTGGTTCCTACACTTTAGTATCTAAAGATGGTAGTGATATTGAGATTACTAGTAATACGGGTGCTTCGCTTGAGAATGCTGGCTTAGAAGTGGGTTCTTATAGTGGTTCAAAAGCAACTGCTGTGAGTGATACCTTGGGTGGTACGGCGCTTACTGCTGGTGACTTGGTAATTAATGGTACAGCGGTTGGTGCTACATTCTCCTCTTTTGATAATGCGTCGACGGCAAATAAAGATGCGAGTGCGATTTCAGTTGCATCAGCAATTAACTTGGTTTCAGATCAAACTGGTGTGACTGCGACTGCGAATACCACGCAGGTGACCTCATCTGATGTTTCTGCGGATACTGCTGGTAATGCGACGGTCAATGGCGTGTCTATTAGTTTTGCCGCTGGTACGACTGGCACGACCTCTGAGCAGGTGTCTTTAGCGGTTGATGCGATTAACGCTAAGACGGCTCAGACAGGTGTTACTGCTAAAATTGTTGACGACAACCAGTACGAGTTGTTGGCTGAAGATGGTCGAAATATTGTTGTTGGTTCGGGTACAAACTTCGGTGCTGCGGATGCTACTACTTTTGGTACGGTTAAGTTAGAGTCTGGTGGTCCTATTGAAATTAGTACTCAGGATCCTACGGCGATTAGCAACTCAGGCTTTGAGGTCGGTACATATGGTGGCTCTCAAGATGGTCAGCAGCTGAAGGATATCGATATCAGTACCGCAGCAGGTGCTGAAGACGCGATAACTGCAATTGATAACGCGATCAACCAGGTTGCAAGAGAGCAAGCGAAATTGGGTGCGATTCAAAACAGATTCGAAAACACAATTTCTAACAACGCGGTAAACAGTGAAAACCTATCAGCTGCAAACTCTCGAATCAGAGATGCTGACTTCGCGACTGAAACTGCAGCGCTATCTAGAGCTCAGGTTCTTCAGCAGGCAGGTATTTCAGTATTGTCGCAAGCGAATGCTAGACCTCAGCAGGTTCTATCGCTTCTACAGTAATAAGTACTTAGTAATATGAACGTTGCCGGCTTTAGCGTGAGTTAAAGTCGGCTTACGCAGTTAAAAAAGATATGTGAGGTGAATTATGAGCGACATGAAAATGAGTGGTGTAGGCCAGCCAGTTAAGCTGGCTGCTGCATCGTCTGCTCAAAAGGCACAGCGCAGTTCTTCTGTTGACTTTAAAGATGGTGCGAGTGCAAAGCCGGTTGCGCAAGGTGTAGAAGAAAAGCCTAGCCTTAAGCCAGCGGAGCAAGCGCAAGAAAAGGTTGAGCAGGCTGTAACAAAGTTGAATGACTATGTGCAGTCGGTGCAAAGAAATTTGCAGTTTAATCTCGATGATCAGTCAGGGAAAACGATTATAACAGTGGTTGATAAGCAGACCTCTGAAGTAGTTAGGCAGATTCCTGATGATGTTGCTTTGAAGTTGGCTCAAGACTTGCATCAAGATGAACCGTTAAGTTTATTTAAAGCTAAAGTGTAGTTTTTGGCTAAAATAGCGGCAATGGTTTACATTCTTTTACAACACGGGAGTTAAACTTCCCGTGTTGCCTGCCGATACTATTTATAGGCAGGGTTCAATAACGCTGTTAAGCTGTTTACCCTTTAGTATTCGTTAATCACTAAAATATTGAAAGCAAGAAAATATCGGCTTTCGCGCTATATCTGATATAGAGCACTTTTGGTGATTACAGGTGAGTAGGTGGATGTTATGGCCAGTGTATCTTCAGTCGGAATAGGCTCGGGTGTTCTAACTAGCGAGTTAATAGAGAATCTCGCTAGTGCGGAGCGTGCTCCGGTCGAGGCTCGTCTGGACAGTCAAGAAGCTGACGTAAATGCTGAACTGTCAATTTTTGGTCAAATAAAGTCCGCTATTACAGATCTTCGCCTACCTTCGCGTACACTGGCAAATCCTGAGTTATTCGAATCAAAAACGGTTTCTTCTGGGAACTCTGCATTCTCTGCAGTGGTAGACTCCAATGATGCAACTCCATCAGTTCATACGCTTGAAGTTACCGCTTTAGCAGTCTCTCAAACGCTTACTTCTACTGAGTTTAATGACTCCGATACAACAGCGATTGGTGAAGGCTCTTTAACGATAGTGGTTGATGGAAAAACGACTAACGTTACTATCGATAATAGTAATAATACGCTTGATGGTATTGCTGCAGCGATCAATTCTGAATCTGATGTAGGCATGACGGCTTCAGTTCTTTACACGGGAACTGGCTATAAGCTTGTATTCAATGCCGATGAAACGGGTCTGGATAAAACGATCGATATTTCTGTTTCGGACACCGGTGATGCAAGTAACACAGATGCAAATGGTCTTTCTCGACTCGCCTACACCGCGGGAGCGACTAACTTAATACAGAGTCAACCAGCCGCGGATGCATCATTCAAATTGAATGGTGTACCGATCACGCGCTCAAGTAATGAGATTTATGACGCTATTCCAGGTTTAACCCTGACCCTGAGTGGCACAAATGATGGTTCGCCAGCCGCTTTATCTGTTCAAAATGATCACACTGCTGTGGTCGAGAAAGTTTCAGAATTTGTAGAGAAGTTTAATGCTCTACAGACTTTGGTGAACGACAATAGTGAGTTTGACCCTAGTGGTGGGGCTGAAGCGGGCATTTTGCTTGGTGACTCGACAACTCGAAGTATGATGAATCAGGTACGACGCGTATTGGGTTCGACGGTTGGTGGTTTGGAAAATGCAAATGTCCGTAGTTTGGCAGATATTGGTATTACGACAGATTATCAAACTGGTTTGCTAAGCCTAAATGAAGACACTCTTAGTGATCAGCTTGATTCGCACCCAGATGATGTTTCGGCTTTGTTCAGTGATCAAGGGCGAGCCAGCGATGCTCAAGTAAGCTTTGGTACTGCAAGTATCAACACTAAGCCGGGCAGTTATGATATTAACATAACGACTGCTGCGACAAGAGGAGAGCTATCGGGCGCTGTAAGTTTAGGTGCTAGTACAACTATTGATGCAAATAATGATGAATTCACCATTAGTATTGATGGTACTGAAAGTGGTTCAATCACGCTTGATGCAGGTAGCTATACGCAGACTCAATTAGCTGCCGAGATTCAATCTAAAATCAATGCAGATTCAACGCTTAGTGCTGCTGGAAAGTCAGTAACGGTTAGTCTAGACGGCTCTAACCAGTTGGTAATTAATTCAAATGTTTATGGTGCGGCGTCTACGGTAGAGATAACAGCTGTTGATACTAATACAGTAGCTCAGCTTGGTCTGAGTATTGCTGCGGGCGTTGATGGCGTCGATGTTGAGGGTACTATCAACGGTGCTGTGGCGACAGGGTCAGGGCAGGTGTTAACCGCTGCTGTTGGTGATGACTCTGAAGGTATTAGAATTACTGTTGGCGGATCATCTACGGGCGACCGTGGAACGGTTACTTATATTGAGGGGGTTGGCGAGCAGTTAGTAGACTTGATTACTAATATGGTATCGCTTGAAGGTTCGCTCACTACTAAGAATGATACGCTGGCTAAAGAGCTAGCCTTGATTGCAGAGCAGCGTACTGCGCTTGATGAAAGAATAGAGTCAGTTACTGCGCGTTTAGCTAGGCAGTTTACCGCAGCTGATATCGCGGTTTCCAAGTTAAATAGTACGATGGATTTTATAAAGGCGCAGCTAGATGCGCTTTCAGGTTCAAGTTCAAGTGAAAAATAAGAGAAGTAGCTGGGGAAATTACACCTCGGTAATCGTAGGAGAATAATATGAATGCATTACATCAGTATCAGTCGGTTAATGCGCAGACAAGTGTTGTCGATGTTGACCGTCACCAATTAATTCAGCTTTTATTTGATGGTGCTGTTGAGCGCATTAATATGGCTAAGGCGCGTATTGCTGCGAGTGACTTTGAAGGCAAGAATCGTTTGATTAACAAGTCGATAGAGATTATATCGGGTTTGCGTAGCTTTCTGGATTTAGATAAGGGGCAGGAGGTTGCGCAAAATTTATTTGATCTTTATGTCTACTGTGAGCATCGATTGTTTGAAGCGAATGTCAAAAACGATCTGGAAATGTTGGAAGAGGTGCTTTCTCACTTGAAGAAGATTCAAGGTGCCTGGTCTGGTATTCGTCAGGAAGTTATTGAAAAGGGTATTCTCTAGAGGCTTGTTCGCAAGTCTAGAGTGCTTTTTTGCTTATTGCTTTTACATAAGAGATTGAATAGCGGCTATTGATTGCCGCTATTTCTATGTACTCAGCGTTGCCGACAGTTAGTTCGATTCTTCGATCACGGCGCTGGTATCTTCACCGCCGAATGCTTCCAGGATCTCTGGAATTAGTTTGTCGAACTCTGCCGTCATAATGGTGAAGCCAGCGTCAAACATGCTGGCGGCATCTTCGGCGTTCATGTCGTCAAGTTGATCTTGTAGCATATCGCCAAACTTGATGCGCTTCACACTTAAATCAGAGCCTAATAATAGTGTTAGTGACTCGCGCCACTCGACAGCAAGTTTGGTGACTTCCATTCCTGATTTGATTTGTTGGTCGATCTGTTCTTGATCGAGTTCCAAGCCTTTATACTTAATAGATCCTTTCTCTTCACCTTGTGAAGTAAGTTCGCATTCAAATCCGACCGTCATAAAGCTCGGTAGGCTGCTTGGCTCGGTGACCCAGTGTGTCATGATGGAGCTTGGGGCCTGGTTAACTGCTGGTAGGCGAATAGGAAGTGAACCAATTGTTTTGCGTAAATAGCTGGTCAGTTCATCTGCCAATTTGGCTGACGAGGTGTTGATCACAAGGTAGCCTTTCGAAGGGCAAAGGTAGGCGAAATAACGTGAGGTCTTGGTAAAAGACTTAGGTAGTAAGAGGTTAGTGATTTCTTCCTTTAGCTCAGTCTTTTCTTTGCGAGTAACTTTGCGGTGCTGTTGTTCCTCGATCTCATTTACTTTCTCTTGTAATTGCTCATTGACCACAGAGCTAGGTAGAATACGTTCTTGCTTTTGAAGACAGATCATCCAGTAATTCTGGTTAACGTGTACCAGTTGCTCGGAATGCTTTTGCAAGGGGCTGGACCAACCTAGTTGGTATATGTCGTTTGCGCCGCAGGGTTTAAATGGTGAGTCAGCAAGTTTACTTTCTAATTCTTCGCTTGATAGTTCGAAAGGTTTAGTAAAGCGATAAAACAGGATATTTTTAAACCACATAAGTATGTTCAGGCCTTCAGTTAGATGTAGATATT
>NZ_LWFZ01001368.1:0-832 GCF_001635225.1 Oleiphilus sp. HI0086 | reverse complement strand
GATACCTACGAAGTAAAAGAAGGTGATAAGGTAGAAGTGGTCGTCGCAATTGGCGGTGGCTAGACATCTGAAGACCGTCTTTCAAGATTAGAAAAATCACTCAATATATTAGCACGCACTACAACCCAAGCAGCAATTAGAGTACAGCTATGACAGATACAACGAATATTAATACGCCTTTAACCGTTGCCGGTAAAACCTACCAATCTCGCTTGTTAGTTGGCACGGGAAAATACAAAGACCTGGAAGAAACACGCTTGGCCATAGAGGCTAGCGGTGCTGAAATTGTCACCGTTGCCGTTCGCCGCACCAATATCGGCCAGAACAAGGACGAGCCCAACCTACTTGATGTTATTTCACCTGATAAATACACCATCCTGCCCAATACTGCGGGCTGCTATACCGCTAAAGATGCAGTGCGAACATGTAAGCTCGCACGCGAACTATTGGGTGGACATGACTTGGTAAAGCTTGAAGTACTAGGCGATCAAAAGACTTTATTTCCTGACGTAACAGAAACATTGATCGCAGCAGAGGAACTGATAAAAGACGGCTTCAAGGTCATGGTTTATACCACTGACGATCCACTTGTTGCTAAACGCCTTGAAGAAATGGGCTGTGTTGCGGTCATGCCTTTGGGTGCTCCGATTGGCTCTGGCCTTGGCATTCGTAACCCCTACAACATCAAGCTAATTCTCGAAAATGCGAAGGTGCCAATATTAGTTGATGCTGGTGTTGGTACAGCCTCAGACGCAAGTATCGCGATGGAGCTAGGTTGTGATGGCGTACTCATGAATACAGCAATTGCTGCAGCTCAAGACCCTATCCTAAT
>NZ_LWFZ01001367.1:0-532 GCF_001635225.1 Oleiphilus sp. HI0086 | reverse complement strand
TGTGGGGAGTCTTTTTCGCTTCATACATAGCGGCATCGGCGTGCTTAAGCACTTCTATTGCATCGCAATCGAATTCGTTGATGACTGCTATGCCGATGCTCGCGTCGATACGGTAACGTCGGTCTGATAATTCAAAGTGTTTTTCAAGGTCTTTAAGGCTTCGTTGGGCAACTTGAAGAGCTTCTTGCTCTACTTGCTTGCGAGAGCTACTGAGGTCTTCAAGCAAAATAACAAACTCATCGCCACCAATCCTAGCGATGGTATCGACTTCTCTTATAGAGTTTTGAAGCCGCCGGGCCACGGATACCAGAAGTTTGTCACCCACATAATGGCCTAGGGAGTCATTGATTCGCTTGAAACCATTGAGGTCGATAAATATCAGGGCGCCAAAGAGGTGTTCTCGTTTAATCCTATCGATAACTTTCTGGGTTCTGTCCATCAAAAGTCGACGATTGGGGAGATTGGTTAGAGCATCGTAAAATGCAAGTTGTTCTATCTGGGTTTGAGCTTTTTGTTGCTGGGTTCGGAGGTT
>NZ_LWFZ01001366.1:0-781 GCF_001635225.1 Oleiphilus sp. HI0086 | reverse complement strand
TTCGCCTCCCTGCGCTTTAAATTCTACCAACATATTGCGCAGCTTAGTCAGGGTCATATTGTATTTTCTGGGGTGGGCAACGACAGCACTCCCCTTTGCGTTAACAATACTATTTACCATGTCTTCTAGCTCTGGCCATAAACTTTTTACATCGCCAACCTTCCCCGCACCCAGATACTTTTTAAAGGCTTCGTTATGATCGCTAACATAAGCTAGGTCAATCATCGCCTGTGCAAAATGAGGTCGGCCAGGGATCCCTGACTGAGTCAAAGCCCGAGCAGCATCTAACAGGCCTGGAAAGCCTTTTTTTTCTAGTTTTTCTGCAATTAGCTCTGCGCGTTGATGACGTGACTGTAACTGCTTTGCTTCAATTTCCTGCATCAAGCCCGAATTCAAGTCATAGTTGTAGGCAAGAACGTGGATGGTAAAGTTTCCCCAAACACATGAAAGCTCGATTCCGGGCACCATTGAAATCCCTTCAACATTTGCTGCGTCAAAAGCTTCTTGCTGACCGGCGACGGTATCGTGGTCAGTTAGAGACAAGAGTTTCACACCATTTGCCGCAGCCCTTTGAATAAGCTCTGTAGGGCTCAAACTGCCATCCGATGACAGGCTATGGCAATGTAAATCTATTGGCGAACGGTTCATAACTCTCCACGATTATCTAAGGTTGGTGTCATTCAGGTTTAATAAAAGCATGTTATGTAAAGATGGTAAGTTTGAACCTTCACAGTTTCCACATATAATCACCAACCTGTAAGCTTATTCACGTACTATTTGT
>NZ_LWFZ01001365.1:0-616 GCF_001635225.1 Oleiphilus sp. HI0086 | reverse complement strand
AGTTTGTCCTGTAGACTGCTTCTATGANGGCCCTAACTTTCTGGTAATCGATCCTGACGAATGTATCGATTGCGCACTTTGTGAGCCAGAATGCCCAGCTGATGCAATCTTTTCTGAGGACGAATTGCCTGCCGACCAGACGCAGTATATCGAGCTAAACGCCGAGCTATGTCAGACTTGGCCCTGCATTACCGAGCAAAAAGACCCGCTTCCAGATGCTAAAGAGTGGGACGGTGTTCCTAACAAGCTTCAATATCTAGAGAAGTAAATTCTTTAGTCGCCTTGTCGTTAACTGGCGTCAGATCGCTCGCTAACGACAAGCTCCTCTTAAATAAGAACTGCCTGGCCTCATTCACTTTGGCCTATTTAATTCTCAAGCTTTCCTTACAGCTTTTGCATACATATCTTGCATCACTTCTTACGATTCTATTGTGTCGAATTGCGCTCAAATCATGAATTCGATCGTGACATGCACAAATATATGCAAAGGTTCGTCGTGCCCTTTTCGCGCTTGAGAAGTTATGCCTTACCTTTGGCTCAACATTAAATACTTCTGACATAACCTGCTTCCACTGTCGTCCATGCGGCATTACCTTCTTGCCTTCATGATAGCGAC
>NZ_LWFZ01001364.1:0-695 GCF_001635225.1 Oleiphilus sp. HI0086 | reverse complement strand
TGCCCTTTTTCTGCACAAGCTCTTTATCTTTTTGCTCGCCACCTTCCCAATGCAAGTCATCTTCGGGAATTTCATCTAAAAAGCGACTAGGAATGGTTTCTATTTTCTCGCCATATTGTTTTCGTGCTGCAGCATAAGTCAATGCTAAAGTCCGCTGGGCTCTTGTGATGCCCACATACATCAGGCGGCGCTCTTCTTCGATGTTATCTTCTTCAATGCTGTTTCTATGCGGCAATAATTCTTCTTCAAGCCCCATGATAAAAACATGTGGAAATTCAAGACCTTTCGAGGCATGAAGCGTAAGCATGTGCACCTTATCGCTATCATCCTCTTCTTCTTGTTGCTCCAGCATATCTCGAAGGATCAATTTGGAAACCGCTTCTTCTATACCAATTTCATCCGCTGTGCCTTTATCGGCGTCGATCATATTTTTTAACGAATCAACCAAGTACCAGATATTCTCCATACGTTTCTCAGCCGCTTTTGGCGTATTAGAGTTTTGGTACAGCCATTGATCATACTCAATATCGGTAAACAACTGCTTGATCACAGGTATCGGATCTTCCTGATAACAACGTTCCGTTGTTTTTCGTAACCAATCGCTAAAGCGCCTGACCCGATCCAGCGCCTTACCACTCAACACTTGTTCCAAACCAATTTCACCGACAGCCTGATTCAAACTAATATGTCGCTCA
>NZ_LWFZ01001363.1:0-1099 GCF_001635225.1 Oleiphilus sp. HI0086 | reverse complement strand
TGTCGACATCGTTCGCTAACAAATAACGAAGATAGTCACGAGAGTCTTTACCCTGTACATCAACAATTGTCATGTGCGACACATCGAACATACCCGCGCTTTGGCGCACAATTTTATGCTCTTCAATTTGAGAGCCATAATGCAAAGGCATGTCCCAGCCACCAAAATCTACTATCTTGGCACCGGAATCCTGATGCACCTCATATAATGCGGTTTTTGAGCCCAAGAGCATTCTCCGAGAAGTTAGGAATAAATAGAGTAAAATTAGAGCGGCATTTTACCTGATTGACTGGGGAAAAAACCACCAATTATTTTATAAGGCATAAATAGCGACGATTCGCTGACTATAAAAGAAAGTATTGCAGGGAAGGCAAAACCTTTTCAAAATCACAAAATGCATGATCACCACCGGCCTGAACCCAGAGTTTAGCCTTAGGCAGACATGCTAAAGCCTGTGCGAAATCCAAGACCTCATCTCCGGTTTGCGTCATGATATAAACATTAACCGAACTGACCAACGAAGCATTCTGCTTAGGGCTTAGTTCCAAAGACTTTAACTCATCCATATGTGAAGGTAATACAGTGTAGGTTTCGCCAGAGTAGTAGTTAGTATTCTCACCTAGATAATCAACGAGCAGTTCGTAAGGCTTTAAAGCAGGGTTGATCAAAACTGCCTTCAGAGAGGAGCCCGGCAAAGAGTACCTCTCAAGCAAGTGCATACTGTAATAAGCACCAAGCGAGCTACCAATGAATCCGAGCAGATTCTGTACACCAATGCTTTCAATCAGCTTGTCTACCAGAGCAATCGCTTCGCGTGGCGATGGGGGGAGTTTTGGAATTTCTAAACGAAGCCCAGGGCATTGTCGCTCAAAATAAGCCTTGCATAACTGGGCTTTGTGAGACTGTGGTGAACTATTGAAACCATGTAAATAAATAACAGACTTCAATAGCCATTACTCTCGAGATCTAAATTAAACTGAAAATCTTCAGCTCTTGAAACTTTTGACTCTAAACGACCGTCGTCAAATAACTTTAGCCATCGGTAACCAGGCGCTATCGCTTCTACACCAAAATCATGGGACTTCGGAGTAAATTGAAT
>NZ_LWFZ01001362.1:0-645 GCF_001635225.1 Oleiphilus sp. HI0086 | reverse complement strand
ATTTCCATGGCTGAAGATCAGGCAAAGGTTTGGTTTGGTAGTGCTCCGCCTGATTTGACTTTGAGTGCTCGTTTGCGTGGTCCTGATTGGATATATAACTACTTGCGTGGATTTTACGCCGATTCAAAGCGCCCTTATGGTGTGAATAACGTAATTTTCAAAGATGTGGGTATGCCGCACGTACTAGCTGGTTTGCAGGGTGTTTGTGCTGTCGCGCCAGAGTTAGGTGTTGAGCCTGTTGTTGATCCATTAAGCGGAAATATTGTTAAGAGTAGTGGTTGTTCTGAATATGCGACAGAAGGAAGCTTGAGTCCTGCTGAATATGACGAAGCGATCTATGATCTGGTTAACTTTTTAGAATATGTTGGTGAGCCTTCTAGGCTTCAAAGTGAGGCACTTGGCCGAAATGTTCTTATATTCCTAGCGTTTTTGTTTGTTTTTGCATACTTCTTGAACAAAGAGTATTGGAGAGATATTCACTAGTTAGCTAGAAAGAAGAATAAAAGCCGTCCATGTGTAGGCATGGAGGGCTTTTTTTGTTTCTATCCAAGAGAATTTTCACGACTGGCTTGTAAATCGTGTATAATTCTGCCCAAATTTAAAACTGTGCTATCAGTGCAGTAAATCTGATTTAAAGGTTGAGGT
>NZ_LWFZ01001361.1:0-838 GCF_001635225.1 Oleiphilus sp. HI0086 | reverse complement strand
GTGTACTTGCTGATGGTGAGTTTTATCGAGTCGGTGGCACCACACCCGTTAAGGTTAACGTTAGGATTATCGCTGCAACCCACCAAAACCTTGAAGGTCTGGTTCAAGAAGGTAGCTTCCGGGAAGATTTATTTCACCGTTTGAACGTTATTCGCGTTCACCTACCTAAACTATGCGACCGAAGTGAAGACGTCCCCACCCTGGCGAACTACTTCTTAAGCAAAGCAGCTGAAGAGCTCTCGGTCGACATCAAGCAATTACGCCCTGAGACCGAAGAGTACTTAAGTGCCATGCCCTGGCCAGGTAATGTTCGACAGCTAGAAAACACCTGTCGCTGGTTAACCGTCATGGCTAGTGGTAGAGAGGTTCATGTATCAGACCTGCCGCCAGAATTATTAGATGAAGATAACACTGCTCCAACAGCAAGTACTTGGCAGGAAGCCTTGCGAAAGTGGGCTGACCAGGAACTTAAAAAAGGTAATAGTGCCATTCTGGATCAAGCTGTTCCCCAGTTTGAGCGTATTATGATCGATACGGCATTGAACCATACTGGCGGACGACGTAGAGATGCTTCCCAGTTATTAGGCTGGGGCCGGAATACGCTTACCCGTAAAATCAAAGAGCTTGATATGAGCTTTGAAGAGAGTACTGAGGAAGAGGATTAAGCCCCTCCCTCCGCATTACTCTCATATTTTGTAGGCAGCGGGTTCCATCCCGCGCTATGCCCAAACCTTGGAGCACGACCTAGAATCAGTTACTCACTTCTCGCCAGTAGATAATTCTGTCGTGGCCTCGATATTGACCAAACTGCGCCTCAACAAAGGGGTGCTCATCATCC
>NZ_LWFZ01001360.1:0-805 GCF_001635225.1 Oleiphilus sp. HI0086 | reverse complement strand
GAAAGTAATCCCCCCCACATTCGTTGACAGAGAATATTCAATTGTTTCACCTGCCATCGGCTCGCCCGTCGCATCGTTCAAACTGAAGGTAACGGTTGTAACCTCTGGGTGAGCACTTGAGCCACTGCCTTTCAACGCGATGGTTGAAGGATCAGCCGATACAAAAGCTAATTCACCTAGTATTTGCTCTGCTACGTTAATATTTGCTGTAGCTGAGGTCCCATCACTTAGTGTAGCGGTAATGACATCAGGCCCTTCACAGGTATTCGCAGTATACGTTGCAACCGCGGTACCTGTCGTTGTATTAACCGAAGATGAAATATCCGACTTGCCTTGCTGCACACAATTTGAAGTAAAGCTAACCGACACGGAACTAGAGGTAAATAGAGTATTACCGTTGGTATCAACAATATTGACCGACACAACCGTGTCGCCACCATAGGTTAGATCAACACCGTCAGTTAGCGTTGTCATTTCACCCGATACAAAAGAATCGCCAGAACTTCTACCCAAACCTAAACTAGAGATATCAATTGTTACGGATGCAGTTGAGGTATTACCTTCATCATCAGTTGTCGTTGCTGTTATCGTATCCGAACCAGTACAAGATGTGGCAGTATAA
This sequence comes from Oleiphilus sp. HI0086, assembly GCF_001635225.1. NCBI lineage: Bacteria > Pseudomonadati > Pseudomonadota > Gammaproteobacteria > Oceanospirillales > Oleiphilaceae > Oleiphilus > Oleiphilus sp. HI0086. The sequence goes on along the minus strand of NZ_LWFZ01001360.1, from coordinate 183 downwards.
TTTACGGTCGCCACACCTGCAGAACTTAACGCTGATTCACCAATTGTCGCCAATCCTTGTGTCGCACAAGCTGAACTAAAGCTCACTGAGGTTGGCGTTGCTAATAATTCATTATCCCTACCTGCATTAACTACATTGACAGATATCGTCGTACTAGCACCGTAAGAAAGCACCTCACCGTCA
>NZ_LWFZ01001359.1:0-699 GCF_001635225.1 Oleiphilus sp. HI0086 | reverse complement strand
TCATTTCCTGGCTCCCGGCCTTGTACGATCTAGTGTTTGTTTTTCAATTTACTGCTTTCAAATGATGAGCAGCGTTACTACCTGACTGCAACATCAAGAAACTTTTTATTGTTTGTCAGTGTGAAGGTATCAAATACATTCCATTGACTATTGTTCTTTTCAAATGCGCCTTTTATAAAAGGCTGGATTGACTTTTCTAATAGTGAGTTAGCATTCTTTTGAAAGCTATCAGCTGAAAAGTACTGCATGCCGTGAACGCTATCTACGACAAAGCCGCTAAGAATCTCACCGTGCTCGACGATTAAGACTCGTTTATCTCTGCTCTTTTTGGAGCTGGATTCAACATCAAAAAATAAGGCTAAATCCATGATTGGAAGTAGACGGCCACGTACGTTTGCTACACCAAGCATCCAGTTTCGTACACCTGGAACAGAGGTGTACTTGGGTAGGTGCAGGATTTCAGATACTGAACCCATTGGAGCAACGAACTGAGTGTTGGCAATCGTAAAGCCGATACCATTCCATAACTCTACAGCTTCGTCTTGCGCAGGCAGCCCCGCAGCGTACTTAACGCTACGGTTTACGATGTCAGCTAGAATATCAAAGGGGCTAGCTTGCTTGGCAGAAGATGCGCTCATGCTCTGTTAATACCCTAACCCAGCAATTCGTTGATAGTTTGAATCAGGCTACTTTCTGGCA
>NZ_LWFZ01001358.1:0-18223 GCF_001635225.1 Oleiphilus sp. HI0086 | reverse complement strand
AGAGGCCTGCCAGGAAGAAGAGAAAGTAGAACAGAATTTATTAGACGCTCTAATAAGAGATAAAGAGATACAAGAAACTGAGCATCGCTATATCAGCCAGCAGTGCCAAGATAAACAAGATCAAATCAATAGCTTATGCAGTAGTGAGCAGGAGCTAGATCAATCTTTACAAGAAAATCTGGCTAAGCTTAGTGGCCATGATGTCGTGATAAGCCCGGACTTAAGTGCTTTAGGCGAGTGGTTGGAGACAACCCGAAAGGAGTGTTCGCTGTATGACGACAAGGCAAAGCTACTTCAGACAGAGCTTGGATTAATTAGCGATATCGAAAAGCAACATGACCAATACAAAGCCGTATTGAGCGAGCTTAATTCCCAGTTTGCCGAGGCGAAACAGAAACAGCAGTCGTTCATGGAGCAGCTTGCTGTACAGAAGGCAGAGCGCAAACGTCTGTTCGGCGATAAAGATGTAAGTGCCGAGCGTGAGAAGTCGGCTCAAAATTGTGAAAAAAGGCTTCTGTCCTATCAGGGCTTGCAGGGGTCAATAGCTGAGATCGAGAGAAACTTATCGGCACTTCAGGGAAAGCAGCAGCAGCTCGAGCAGCAGAAGTTTGAACACAAAGATCAGTTGGATCGTCTTGCTCATGACTGGCAGCAGAGACTCGAGAATAGCGTGTTCGAAGACCTGCCCAGCTTTCAGCAGGCTCATCTTGATGACGTAGAGATCGAGAATTTGGTGTCTTTAAAAGAAGAAACACAAAAAACTAAANCAACATTGGAGGCAGAGCTAAAAACTGCCCAGAGCCAGTTAAAAGAGTTACAAGCTAAAGATCTTCCTAATTTGTCACTCGAAGAGCTCAAAGCGCTACTTGATGGCCTGGAGAGTGAAGTAGAAGCTTGTAGTCAGAGGCAGGGTGAACTAACGCAGATACTTAAGACCAACGCAGAACAGAAACAAAAGCATGAAAACCTGATGCGAGAAATTGAAGCCCAGCGACAGTGCTACGATGATTGGAGTCACCTTAATAGTTTGATAGGCTCCAAAGATGGTAAACGTTTCAGAGTCTTTGCACAGGGCCTGACCTTAGATTATTTAATACAACTCGCTAACCAAAGGCTTGAGGGGCTACATGCCCGTTATTATCTGGTTAGAAGTGATATTCAAGGGCTGGAATTGCAGGTAGTCGATAAATGGCAAGCAGATTCGCATAGAGATACACGAACTCTATCTGGCGGTGAAAGCTTTTTGGTCAGCTTGGCGCTGGCCCTGGCTTTGTCTGACCTGGTTAGCTATAAAACTCAAATTGACAGTTTATTTCTCGATGAAGGTTTCGGTACGCTAGACCGTGCGACATTGGATATCGCACTAGATTCACTGGATCAGCTCAACTCTCAGGGTAAAATGATTGGCGTGATTAGTCATATAGATGCCTTGAAAGAGCGTATACCTGTTCAGATTGATATTAAAAAAATGAGCGGGCTTGGGTACAGCCGTTTGGATAAGGCTTATGAGATTAAAGGGCAAGCTGATTAAGGTAGGCAGCGGCCAAAGTGCTTTACTGAAACGTAAGCACCTTGGCTTGTTTTGGATTCCGCATTAGCGAGGGGTGAAACCCTCTGCCTAAGAGAAACGTTTTAAAACTCAGCGCTATGATAAACGTTCTGCACGTCATCCAGGTCGTTAAGCATATCTAGAAATGTCTCGAAGGTAGTGATATCGTCACCTGAAATTTCAGTCGTTGTTTGTGGAACAAACTGGATTTCATCAACTTTAAAGTCTACTTCCTTTTCACCGTTCTTGTTCTCTGTACCGAATGCTTCGTTAAGCGCTTGCTTTGCCTTGAAATAATCAGTGTTAGGTGCAAATATCGTGATTTCGCCGTTTTCACACTCGATATCACTAACATCAACATCGGCTTCCATTAAGGCTTCAAGGGCGGTGTCTTCATCTTCAGACTTGAATACGAAAATAGCACTGTGATCAAACATGTGACCAACGCTACCTTGGGCACCAATTTTACTCTTGGTTTTGGTAAAACACTGGCGCACATCACCGAAGGTACGGTTAGGGTTGTCCGTTAGGCAGTCAACAATTACCATGCAGTTTCCTGGGCCAAAACCTTCATAGCGAGCTGTCGCAAAGTCTTCGCCAGCACCACCTTTTGCCTTTTCAATCGCTTTTTCAATAACATGACCAGGAACCTGATCTTTCTTGGCGCGGTCAATCATTGACCTAAGTGAAAGGTTACCGTCAGGGTCGATACCACCAGACTTTGCGCACATATAAATCTCGCGGCCATACTTGCTGTATACCTTGGTTTTGGCGTCGGCGGTTTTTGCCATTGATTCTTTACGGTTTTGGTAAGCTCTACCCATTTTTTAAGGTCCCAAACTATTTTTAGAAATCGGAATAATGTTTTCAGAAACAGAATACTACCGTGATGTAAAATGTTTAAAAAGTGTCACGCACAAAAAAAGCCGCAGAAGCGGCTTTTTTAGCTTAATCATGTTAAGCAGACCTTACTAACCGATGCTGAAAAGCTCGCCTAGCTTAGTTGCTAGCATCATGTCGCCTTCAGCACGTAGCTGACCAGCCATGAACGCTTGCATACCGTCAGTTTCGCCACTAACGATGCCTTTAAGAGTTTCAGTGTTCATGATCAAAGTAACTGAAGGATCATCGTGCTCACCAGCTGCTAGTTCGCATGTACCGTCAGCGATAGTTAGGCTGTAGTTGTCATCGTCTTCGATGTTGAATTGGAATACCAAGTCGATGCCGCTAGCTGCGTCAGCGTTGAAGTTTTCTTTTAGTGTCTCGAAAGTAGAAGCTACAGACATGAGAATACCCTTTTTATGTATCAATTATCGCTAAGCTACACGTGTATATGCATGAGATTGAAGCTCAATAGTGCAAGGTAGCTAGCCTGAGTGTGAAGCGTATTGATTTTCACGGATGTCAAGATTAGTTACTCGAAAAACGCTTGTCAACTAATAAATCGAACGCTTGTTTGAATTATGGTGTGAAGGTGTAAATTAGTAGCCAACAATATCTGAACGAAACCCTTGTATTTGGCAATAATGGCCCAACAATGCAATGGTCATAATGTTTTCGTTATTTGTATATATCAAACCTGAGGATAAGCGAGTGGAATTTTTGACTGAGTACGGTGTCTTCTTGGCGCAGACAATTACAGTTGTTGCTGCCATTTTAATAGTGATGGCTGCAGCAAGCAGTGCAGCTCTAAAAAACAAGAAGCCTGAAAGCAAGGAAATGCTGATTGAAAAATTGAATGAAAAGTACGAGGAAATCAAAGATACGCTTGAAGAGTCGATGCTGAGTAAAGAAGCATTAAAAGACAAGAAAAAGCAGCTCAAGAAGCAAGAAAAGGAAAGTAAGGGGAAGTCAGACACTGAAGATAAAAAGAAGGTGTTTGTTCTAAGCTTCGAGGGTGATATTAAAGCAAGCGCTGTTGAGGGCTTCAGAGAAGCCGTTTCTGCGGCACTGTTGGTTGCACGTCCGGGTACCGATGAAATCGTGGTCAAGCTTGAAAGTCCTGGCGGTATGGTTCATTCCTATGGTTTGGCCTCTGCACAGCTAGATCGAATTAAGCAGAAGGGTATCAAACTGACAGCTTGCGTAGACAAGGTCGCTGCGAGTGGTGGTTACATGATGGCGTGCGTTGCAGATCAGATTATTGCTTCACCTTTCGCTATAATGGGTTCGATTGGTGTGGTGGCTCAGGTGCCTAACTTCAACAAGGTACTGAAGAAAAATGATATCGACTATGAGATCCTGACTGCTGGCAAGTACAAAAGAACCTTAACAATGTTTGGTGAAAATACTGACGAAGGAAGAGAGAAGTTTAAGTCGGACTTGGAGGATACTCACCAGTTATTTAAGTCCTACGTTTCAGAACGTCGTCCATCGGTTGATATTGAATCAGTTGCCAATGGTGATATCTGGTTTGGTTCTAAAGCCAAGGAAGTATCTTTAGTTGATGACTTGAAAACATCAGATGAATATATTTTAGAAGCCTGTCAGGACTCAGAGGTCTATTCCTTGGAATTCAAAGCAAAGAAAAGTTTGATGGATAAACTAGGCATGTCGGTAAGCTCAGGTATTGAACAGTCTGTTACCAAACTGCTTTCCGAGCTGAATATCTCTCGTGGTATGAAGTAATTAATTAAGTCGTTGATGGGGCGGGGTTGCGACTCTGGCCCCATTTTTATTTTGTGAATGTTTAAACAGGGGCCGCAATTTACCTGTAATTTCAAAGTGCGCAAGTTTGGTGCTCATTGAAGCTCTGTGTATCCATTATTTAGCCAGCTTATGGCACCCACTCAATGAGGCGAACAAAAGCTTCAATTATTTATCGTGAAACAAAGAACTTTAGAGCTATTCAGATATTGCTAGGGCACTTTAAAATTGACAGCACTATAAGGTATCTTGGGGTTGAAGTAGATGATGCGCTTGATCTTGCCGAACGAATTCAGGTGTAGAATTTCGTCAAAAGGCGGTTATTTACAATTTAAGTAACTTCCTTTTTATGCAATTTTTTAAAAGCCGGCATTAAGGGCTCATCAAAATAAGTAAATTAATTTTGGCTTTTAAATAAGACCTCGACTTTCAGTAATCGCTTATTAACTCTAGAGAGTTCCTATAACCAGCAATCAATATCCTGACCTCCTAAAATAGCCATTATTTCAACGACCGCACCATTAACACGGTAGTAAATATTATCGGAGCAATAAGAGCAGCGCCTATAACCTGGGCGAATATGGTCAACTGATTGGAAGAGATATGGGTTGATAGAAATTTTCTCGAACATATCGAAAAAACCATGGTAATAGGTATCTGCCTGAGCTTCTCCAAACTCGCTATATTCGTAAGCGTATATCCGCTTTAGGTCTTCTTTAGTATTCGAAGATATCTTAAATTCAAACATGCCTTACTTCAGTTCTGACTTGAATTCAGCCAGCATCTCAGATGCCATTTGATTTACAAAACCACTGGATTCTGCATCTTCAAGCTTTCTATTAATTGCTTCAGCCCTTCTCGCGCTGCGGATAAGATCGTTTATCAATTCACTTTTATTAGAGTAATCTTGAACATTATCTACATGATTTCGCAACCAAGAATCATTTTGCTCTGTTAACGTAATACTTTGTCTCGGCATTTTACACCTCCCTCGATACAAACTTGGTGTAATTATACACCAGGTTTGTAGTGAATGGTCTACAGAATATTTAATAAGCTAGATACAGACTCACTACTTAGACTAAGTCTCTCAGTGCTTAGCAAAGACACTCTCATACAAAGCAGCAAACAAAATAATGCCACCACCAAGTAGTGTGTTGAAGCCTATTCCTTCTCTTAAAAGTAAATATGCAAATAGGCTTCCATAAACGACTTGCAGGCTTATCACCATTGATACGCTTTTAGCTGAACGATAGCGTAGGGCGTACGTTTTTTGAGTATGTGGGATTGCCGTAAACACGGTGCCTAGTAGAATTAATGCAAGTAGATCGGGTGTTTTTATTTCCACTGGCGAGACAGATGCAAAGGGTAGCAAAATTGCGGCTGACACCATCGCGTGATAAAACATAATGGTGAAAGGGGAAATATCTGACAGGTGCTTTGATACCAGAATATTTCTTAGTGCCACAGCCAGTGCAGATAAAAGACCAAACAATACTCCTGCGGTGACATTGTTTTCGAGAGTAAAGTCCGGGACGATCATAAAGACACCGAGCATAACCAGCAAACCCATGAGGATATCGGCTTTATGAAGCCGTGTTTTATTGATTAAGGGTTCCAGAAATACCGTCATGACAGGAAAGGTAAACATCGAGATCATGCCGATAGCGACAGTCGACAGCTGCATCGCTTGAAAATAGGCTGTCCAATGAACGGTGAACAGCATGCTGCAAAACACCAAGAGTAAAAAAACGGGTAAAGTGCTAATTCTAAGTTTTTGTTTGAATAGAAGTGCCACAATAAATACGGTGAGGCCGCAAATCAGAGTTCGGTAGGCAATTATGTCCCAGGCAGCATAGGGAATTAGTTTTGAAAAAAGTGCTGTACCACCAAGCAATAATGCGGCGATATGCATATGAAGCAGTACTTTATTATGTATATTCATTTAAGCTTCATAGCAAGTATTAATTATCAGTAGCTGAGTGATACTGCCAAATACCATCAAGCTTAATGAAATGGCTATTCTCTACAATTCGCTGAGCCTTGCCCGACACTTTATAACGTGCAACGAAAGACACTTGGCCTTCCTTATCATCCTCTAGACCTGCTACTGTATCTTTAATTTTCAAACCAAGCCACTTACTTTGTGAATCGAAATCAAGGTTGCTTGGGCGGGTGTCCGGGTGCCAGCTTGTTAGAAGGTAGTCTTCATTCTCAAGTACAAAGGCACTGTAGCGAGAGCGCATTAGCTGCTCGGCTCTTAGTGCTTTAGCTATGTCAGCATGAATAAGAGCACAGCAGTCGTCATACGTCAGGGAAGACCCACAGGGGCAAGGAGCTTTGGGCATTAATCTCGTCTTAATTTGTCGCTAATAGCGATCGGATTGGGGAAGTTAAAGATAACAATATATGAGTTAAAGATGAAAGTCAGTATTGCTGTGGCCTGGATAAGGTGGGAGGCCTCGGTCCCTATCAAAGCCGATGCGGTTGCCAGGTAGGCAATCAGTAACGAAAACTCACTAATTTGGCCTAATCGAAAACCAGCTTCCCAGGCAATGTCATTGGGTTCTTTGCTGCGCGTAAGCAACCAACGGAATATCACTGGCTTGATAACAATAATCAGCCCAGCCAGTAGTAGTGAGGGGAGAATAACGTCTGCCAGTAAGCCTAAGTTGAATGAAGCGCCCAGCGAAAAGAAAAACAGAACTAAAAAGAAGTCACGAAGCGGTTTTAAATGCTCGGCGATATATTGGGCGATTGGGCTAGTCGCGATGCTGATGCCTGCGATAAAAGCGCCGATTTCAGAAGATAACCCAATGTAATGTGCGAGTTCTGCAACACCCAGGCACCAACCAATTGTCAGCAAGAATATATACTCATGAAAACGGTCAAACTTGGATATCAATTTAAGGATGACATGCTTTACGGTAGCGAATACGACAAAGATAAGTAATGGCAAAGTTAGCATTGTTTTAACGAAGCTAAAGATACTGTTGCTGTCCGGATCTGCTGAAGTACCGCTGCCTCCTAATATGAGCAACACGACAATTGCCACCAAATCCTGTAGCAGTAGCATACCCACAACAAGTTCCCCGACATGGCGGTGATGCAAGACGGTTGTAGGGAGAAGCTTTATGCCTATAATCGTACTAGAAAACATCATCGCACAGCCGATAATCACGGACTCTTGAGAGCTGTAGCCAAAGCCTTTTCCAATCATAAACCCGGTAAAGGCGAAGGCTAGGGAACTGACAATAGCGACCAGGGTGGCTTTTCGCAACATGTGCATCAAGCTCTTTGGTTGCATATCGAGCCCTAATAAAAACAGCAAAAAGATAATTCCGATCTCTGCTATTTCTGACAGCAGGTGCGCATCGCTCACATAGTGCAAGCCATAAGGGCCTATTAAGGCACCTAAGGCAATATAGGCGACAATAATAGGCTGACGAGTATATAAAACAATTGAAGCAAGGATCGCGGCCCCAGAAAAGATAAGGAAGAAGGAATTGACAATCGAGAGATGTTCCATAGTACTTTGGGGCTCAGTGGGTCTTAAAACAATGTAATTTACTTGAAAGCTTATCTGCCTCTTAAGCAGTATAGCAACGATTTACGGCTATTAGCTTTGAAGCAATAATTTAACTCTCTGTCACAATGCTTTTTGTGTTGACAAATGACTGCAGGAAAGTCGCCATTATGGTAATCTTGTGCTCATCAATCTGTCATTCTGCTTAAGAAAGCACGGTGCTCTGTTTATAATGTCGAAGCCAAAAATGCCCAAAGAGAAAAAACGCTTTCTGGATATTCCATCTATCAAGGACAGTACCTTTTCCGTATTTAAAGGGGCTGGCGACTTGGCGACGAGTAGTGTCGCGTTGCCAAAAGCCTTTGTGCCGATTGTGAAACTCTTGATGACAGAGCGCATGATCACTCAAGATGAATTAGCCGACGAACTCGATCTTTTATTCGAGCAGTTATATCTTCACCCGGTTTCATCTCACTCTAGGTCATTGACGGAGTACCTTCGAAAGTATCGTATTATCCCCAATGAAGAGTCGACAGAAAATCTTATTGGTTATGTCGTTAAGCAGGCGGTTCTGCGCAGCCCAGTCGATATTCCTGAAGTTGTTGTTGATGAGTTTTGGAGCTTCTTTCAAGAATTGATAGAATCGCCAGAGCTTAAAGGCGTTGTCGAGCTGAATCTGGATATTGTCCGTTCAGTCTTGCGTACATATGAGCCTTTGCTTCTGGATATCGTTAACAGCATTAAGCATATCCGAAAGATAAATCAGAAAACCTTGTCTGAAATAGTATTAAAGCTCCAGGTTTTGCGTGGCGACATACATATCCTTAAGCGACAGATAAAAGCTATTCGCTACATAAAACCCTTCCTGCAAACAGACCCAAAAGACTTTAAACAACAGGCAGAAATTGTTGCCAAAATGGTACGTGAGTTCGGCCCTTTGTTTATCAAAATGGCGCAGGTCGCCGCTGCAAACTCAGACTTCCTGCCTGAAGAAATCTCTAAAGAGTTAAAAGTATTCCAGGAAGATGTCGACCCGATGACGGCATCCGAGGTCTATCAAGCCTTTAATGAGGAGTTTGGTCAGAAGCCAGAATCCCGATATTTTGGTTTTGATGTCAATAACCCGATTAAATCCGGCTCAATTGGCTCAGTATTTGTTGCTAAGAAACCAATGCAGCATGGGGATGAAGAGGTTCTAGTCCCGGTCGTCGTAAAGGTGGCACGTCATAACCTAGAGCGTGAGTTTGCTATGGGTTCTCTGGCCATCGAGCTGATGCTTATCAGTAGTCAGTACTGGGCACCTCATAGTAAGTTGAGGCCGTTTTTGGCGGCAATGTCAGAACAGATAAAGGAATTTACCAAAGGCTTTGAGCAAGAGCTCGATTTTAAACATGAAGCAGAAATTCAAGACCGTTTCTATCAGCGGGCCCTGGCATCGCCAGTATGGTATGTACCGGGTTTATACGGTGCTACTGGACGCATCATTGAAATGGAATTCCTTCAGGATGCCATGGCGATAAACCAGGCGATAGATCGTTACCGTGGTAAGCGAAAGAAAAAGTTTCAGAGAAAACTTGCCGACAATTTCCTATACACCATGCTTGAACATCTTCTGATACACCAGGAGTTTCACGGAGATCTTCACCCTGGAAATGTGATGGTAGATCTCGATGCCAGGTTGTTCCTTATTGATTGGGGAAATGCCGTCGATATGCGTGGTAAGTGGGGAATGGTAGGTCGTTACCTGGCGTCGGTATTGAGTGGCGATGTTGATATGCTGACGATGACTCTTATTCAAATGAGTAAGGGCCAAAAAGGAAACCTGGAACGCTATGACGAGATTAAAACAGCGCTTGAAGAAACGTTGTTTAAAAAGAACGTTACCCCATTGGGTAGAGACTTTATGTTTCGCCTTTATGAAGAGGGGCAGGAAGGCTTGCGCCAGCGTTTACAGACTGCCTTGCATTTAATGTCTAATACCTATCAGCTTGATATGACCATTAAGAGCGATTATCTACACTTATCTAGATCTTTGTTTGCTATGGTCGGCACCTACAATAATCTTTATAAAGATATCTCTGGCTGGACAATGGCGAAAGATCTTGTTGCGGATGTAGCGATGTTTCCGCTTCGTTTTACTTATCACCGCATTGTTAGGCCGAATATTCTATCTGAGCCTGAAGATTCACCCTATGCTACGAATCATTTTGCTGCCCAAGAGCAATTAAAATCAAAAACGGCCCCTGTCGCGCCAATGTCTTTACTAGAAATTCAGTAGGCCGGCTGGTGAGTTCAGAAACTGATGAAAGCTTAATAACGCTATTTGAAGATGCTAATCTTCTTGCCGTTCATAAGCCAGCTGGTATCCCTTTTCACTGTGATGACCTACTTCAAGGGATTGTGCAAAAGGTTAGGCTTCAGTTCGAATCTGAGCAGCTTTTCCCTGTTCATCGCTTAGATAAAATGACTTCTGGATTGATGGTTTTCGCAAAGACTCAGGCCTCGAACAAAGCAATAAGTGAAATGCTCCAGAATAAAACCATCGAAAAGTACTATCTGGCACTGAGTACTAAGAAACCAGGTAAAAAGCAGGGGGCGGTTGCCGGTGATATGGTTAAAGGGCGTCGTGGTAGTTATTTGCTTCGTCGAGAAAAAACTAATCCTGCTGTGACTCGTTTTTTCGCCAAGGCGCTCGACCCGATGTTGAATAAAGATACTGAACTGAGCACGAAAGAAGGCTATTGGCTATTTGCATTAAAGCCAGAAACCGGTAAAACTCATCAGCTTCGTGTAGCCTTAAAGTCACTAGCGAGCCCAATTTTAGGTGACGAGCGCTATAGTGGTATGAAGGCTGATAGAGGCTATCTGCATGCTTATAAGATGTGCTTTGATTTGTTCGGACAGCGCTATGATATCACCGATGAGAACTTTCAAGGTGAAGCTTTTAGCCTCACAAGTTTAAGCGAAAGCAATGATTTTAGACTGCCTCAGAAGCTAAATTGGCCCAAGGCTGCTTTCAAGTTAGACAACAAGCAAACATAAGTATTTATTTTCCTAAGACAAGCCCTTCGCGACGCTTGTCTGCGCCGCCAAGCAAGCCTTGTTCAGTAAAGATCACCCCATGCAAGCCTGAGTTTAAATCTTTCACTTTTGTTTGGTAGCCCATGCCTTCAAAGACGTCTTTTAGTTTCTCTGCCGAGCTGTTTGCTTCGATATCCATCACACCAAAGCGATTAACTATATGCGCCTGATCAAAGGCTTCTTGTGGCGTCTTTTCCCAATCCAAAATTGCAATTAAGCTGTTGGCGACATAGTTAATAATGCGTGAACCGCCGGGTGAACCCAGAGCGACATAGGGCTGTTTGAGGCCATTGGTATCTTTTTTAAAGACGATGGTGGGTGCCATCGATGAACGCGGACGCTTACCTGGTTCAACACGGTTAGCAACGAGTTTTCCTTTATGGTGAGCCCTAAAGGAAAAGTCAGTGAGTTCGTTATTTAAAAGGAAGCCATTCACCATTAGTCTGGAACCAAAACCATTTTCTATGGTACTGGTCATCGAAACTATATTTTTATCTTTATCAACGATCACAAAATGGCTGGTTGAGGGGACTTCGATTGACTTACCTGCCTGATAGGCGGCATAAAATTTTGCATCGGGAACTCCCGGCGATACACCTTGCAGGGCTGTTCCTGGCGTAATTAGCTTTGATCTACTTCTAAGGTAGTGCTTGTTGAGCATGGCTTTTGGCCAGTCTACAAATGCCGGGTCCGCAATATATTGCCCTCGATCAGCAAACGCTAGGCGGCTGGCATCGGCGATAAGCTGCCATGTTTCTGCAGAGTTTGAGCTTCTTTGTGACAGCCCGAAAGGCTCTAGGATGCCGAGTATTTGCGCAATGCTAGTCGCACCAGAGCTTGGTGGCCCCATTCCGCAAACTTCGTAAGTCTTGTAAGGAGAGCACACCGCTTGCCGTTCAATCACTTTATAGTCTGAGAAATCTTTCTGGGATAGAAAGCCTGGGTTGCTCGCTTGCTTTACTTTATCAACGATTGTTTGGCTAATATCGCTATTATAGAAGTAATCACCACCATGTTTTGCTAGAGCGACCAAGGTGTTTTTGTAAGCAGGGTTCTTAAGTTGCTGTCCTGCTTGTATCGCACGTCCATCAGGAAAGAAATATTGGTATGCGCTATCATCACTGCTCAAATATTTTTCATCTCTTTTTACTGCGTTCGCTAACCGTGGGCCTACATTAAAACCATTTCCGGCAAGTTGTATCGCAGGGCTGAGTAGAGATAGCCACTTCTTCTTACCATATTTCTTGTGGACCTCAGCTAAAAGTTTAACCGTCCCGGGTGTGCCTACTGATCGACCACCTACTACCGCGTCGAAAAAAGCCATTGGCTGAGCGTCTTCTTTTAAGAAAAGTTCTGAGTGAGCGTCTAAGGGAGCAGTCTCACGCCCGTCAAAGGTAGTGAGCTTGTTATTTTGTGAGTCATAGTAGACCAGGAATGCGCCACCGCCTAAACCGGAGGATTGCGGTTCAACCAGACCAAGTACCGTTTGTACGGTGACCATAGCATCGATGGCATTACCGCCTTGCTCTAATACCTTATAGGCTGCTTTACTTGCTTCCGGGTGTGCACTGACAACCATAAACTCTTTTGCATAGCGCGATTTTATAAGGTCAGAAGCGGGGCGTATTGTTTGGGTTTTGAGTTGTTTATTATCTGCTTGGCCTTGCTCTGGAGCGAATAGGTCACTTACTTGCTGACAGTGAAGCAAAGGAGAATAGAAAGATAGTATTGTTATGAAGGTGAGTAGCGACTTCATTTAGCGATATCCTCTTACTTAGGTTCTTATTCTGGAGCGGCTTAACAGTGCGTTACTTGTGCTTGAGCAGGGTAGACAACTTTTCGGCTTTTTCATAGAGCCAGCCTTGTATTGAATCGCAGCCACACTCTAGCAAGAAGTCGTTTTGTTCCTGGCTCTCGACACCTTCGGCAACTACTTTCATATCCAAACCGTGCGCCATTAGGATAATAGCAGAGACGAGTTTGCAGTCAGATTCGTAAAAAGGAAGTTCGTTAATAAACTCTCTATCGATTTTTAAGGTGTTAAAGCTGAATTTTCGGAGGCTGCTTAAAGATGAATATCCTTGGCCGAAATCATCCATTGCGAGTTTCATACCTAGCTCAGTTATTTTATTAAGTATGAAGTCCGTATTGCTCTGGCTGGACATCAGAACGCCTTCTGTAATCTCAATTTCTACCGAACTATAGTCAATGCCCGAGGAGGATACCGTGTCGCTCAAGACATCTATAAGACTTGGTGAGTTAAATTGAACCGGAGAAATGTTTATCAACATTGTGCAGCGTGCATTGTAATGAGCTTTAAGCTCGACCAGCGCAGCTAAAGACTGCTGAATTACGAACTCACCAATCGGAATGATCATGCCGTTTCTCTCGGCTACTGGGATAAATTCGGCAGGGGATACTTGGCCAAGATGCTCGCTGTGCCAGCGTAATAATGCTTCAAAGCCTATTACTTGTTTACTTTGTGCGTCGATCTTTGCTTGGTAGACCAAGTACATTTCGTTCTTGTCCAAGGCAGCGCGAAGTGCTTGCTCTAACTCTATTTGACGCGATACTTTCTCTTTTCGCTCTGTAGTGTAAAAAGCATAGGAACCGTTAGAGAATTCTTTTGCTACGTGAGTTGCTGAATCGGCATTCTTAAGTAATTCATCAGATGTGTCGCCGTCAAAAGGAAAAATTGAGATCCCGATGCTCGCCGAAAGAGTGTATAAACCCGCATCTATTTGAAAGGCTGCCCGAAACTGCTCCAATACGGAGCTGGTTGTTGAAGCTAGGTCGGACACATCATTAAAGTGACTGATGATAATCAGGAATTGATCACCACTGAGGCGGCCCAGTGTGTCACCCTCTGTTAGTGTTGTGCCAAGCCGCTCAGCAACTTGTTTCAGGACTTGATCCCCGGCACTGTGCCCGTAGGAGTCATTAATCTTCTTAAATTCATCGATGTCTATCGAAAGCATGGCTACTTTCGAGTTGTTCTGTTTGGCTTCGTTAATGCGTTCTCGTAAACGGTCTTCGATCAGGAAGCGGTTTGGAAGGTCGGTTAGCTGGTCATAATGCGCTGAACGAAGTATCTGTGAAGTTTGCTGTCTTACTTTACGCTTTAGCATCATGTTCCAAAGCGCACCGATAATGATGATGACAAAAAGAGCAGCACTTATCCGAAGAACGATCATTAGGCTCTGCTCGTTATCGACTTTTATGCTTGTCCATTTTTGGCGGATAGCCTCTTCTTCTTCCACCGTAATACTGTCCAGACCTTTTTCAATAATAGAAACCAATTCGGGCCAGTCATTACGTACGGCGAAGTGTAGGTTTTGTTTCTCTTTTGAAACGGGGGCGGCTACCTTTAGGTTGTTAAGGTTAAGCTTCCTTATCCAATAAGAAGTTGAGGCGACATTTCCTACAAATGCATCGACTTCGCCACCTGACAATGCAAGCAAGGCTTCATTCAGGGTTTTGTATGTATGGGGCTGGATATTCGACTGCTCAGTGACAAAGCCATAGTGCGATGAATTTGCCTGAACAGCGACTTTATGAGTGCTGAGTCAGATAAGCCAGAAATAAAGGGAAAATCTGACTGAGTGACAATGACACGATGGAAGCTCAGGTAAGGGCGGGTATAATTAAAAAAATTTCTTACGCTCTTCAGTCATACCCACAGCCGGCATAACATCCAATTGTTTATTTTTTGCTTTCTCGGTCACTTCTGCCCAGCTTAGGTCAGGAATGACTTCCAAATTTAAATTTAAGCGCCGATTTAACAAGCTAATATAGTCCGAGGCCAGACCCTTGTATTGGCCATCTTCAAAAAACTCAAAAGGAGCGAACTCCGGGTCTACACCCAATTTAATAGTTGGATGAGCATCTGCCCAAGCACGTTCATCAGGACTTAGACGAACTTGCCTGTTGGCTTGTAAATAATCGATCGGAAGCCATTTAGAGCGAAGCGCTTGAAGCTGATCTTCGGGAATGCTGCGCAGAGCCTTGGTTAGAATTGAAGATAAAAGCGGCCAGTCTTTTCTTACTGCAATCGACTCAGGCGAGCCATTACTGTCGTATATTGCTGCATATTTTAAGTTTGAGATCAGATACTTGGTGCGATAATAATGCCCAGCACCAATAAATGAGACGGCTGCATCGGCATCACCGACAGACACGGCATTGAGCGCATCAAGCATCGTATCAACCTTCAAGGGTTGAATCGTAGGGAACTCTTTAGTAATTCGTTTAGCGTATTGGTAGTCAGAAACCAGAGCAACTTTTTTATATTTCAGGTCAAATTTGCTATCAATCTCTGTGTTGTCGTCACGAGTGATAATAACTAATGACTTTCGAATATATGGGTCAGAGAACTTGAACCAGGTATTGCGTTCATCACGCTCTACCATTGTTGCCACAATATCTACTTTATGTTGCTTGGCATCTTCGTATAGCTCTTTCCATTGCGTTTTTGCATAGGGCGAAAACTCGACCCCCAGTTTTTTTGAAATAATACCGAACAACTCTGGCGAAAAACCATCGATAGATTTGTCATTGTCCAAAAAACTGTAGGGAGGGAAGTAACCATCATATGCTATTGATACAACGGGATGTAGTGCTAACCACTCTTGTTCTTCCAGGCTTAAGTTGATTGAGCTATCGGGCGTCGCGTGGCTATATAGCGGGGCTAAAATAAAACCTAATATAAGCAGCTGCAAACACTGAGTGAGTGAAGAAAAAGACGTAATCCTAGGGAAAAGAGTAGCTGCTATTACTGATTTTTTAGGGGGGTGACCATGCTGCTTGTTGCTCATAGACGTCCGGATTGTTCTGTAGAGAGTTAGGGCTTATGTATACCTAGTTTTAAACCAAATAATACAAGCACTTAACAGTGATTCCCAAACGCTAGTAAAATGTAGGCAAAGCGCTCCTTGTTTTGAGCGCCTTCCCCGGCCTATGAGCTAATTCAGAATAGATGATTTGTTTGCTTTAAATCGGTCATTCTTCCATTGGCGCTGGGTTCTTGCGGCTTTTTCGCCACTCATACTTGTTAGAATCTCGAAGTAATCTGACTGGTATTTATCTTTTAAAATATCTTCTTTAGTCTTACCTTTCACAGCATAGACTGTCTGAATATTTTGTTGGTCAAAAGCTCGCCATTCCTGCTCATCTTTTAACAAAGAATATTTATGGCCTTCCAGAGCTTTTCTAACCTTGGCTGTTTCAAAGCTGCCTGCGCGTTCTACGGCGTCTTTGTATTGATATAAAATTGAATATGCCGAAGCTGCGGAAGAAGAAGGGTAGGCGTCATAGCGTTTGCTAAAGGTTTCAACGAATTTTTTGCCTGTTTCATAATTGTATTGTTCTGGTATATTCCATGCCCAGGGTAAAGCACCAACAACGCCCTCCATTGCTTCAGGTCCAGCACTTTTGGCCATGCCTAAGGTCAGGTTAGGTACGACGATAGACATTTTTTTCTTAAGCCCCATGGCGGTGACCATTTTTAAGGCTTTTGCCATATCATCGCCAAATAAAACCAACACTAATACATCGGGTACTTCTTCTTTCGCTGCGTCTAAGGCCGCCTTGAAGTCCTGCTTTGTCGCACCAGGGAAGGGGACAAGTGCGCGCTGGTGTGCTTTTTTGTCTTTGGTTTTGCTGAACTTGCGAATTGAGTTTTCAGTCGACCAGCCTCAGGTATAGTCTGCAGTGATGTAGAATAACTCTTTACCTTTGAAGTTTTTCTTTAGGTATTTTGAAAGCACTTTAGCGCCCATCCAGGCGTTATAACTTTCCCTGAACATGTGGGTATGACCGTCTTTCCCCGTCGTGGCATTTGAGTAGGTTAGCGTGCCAAAGTATAAAGTGTCACGCGCTTTTGCAGCGTAGCCACCTGAAATAGAGACAGCGCTAGAGGAACCGCCAAAAATCATTTTTGCGCCCTGGTCATCGATCATGTGGACGACGTTTGTGGTAGATATTGCGGCTTTTGACTGAGTGTCTTTTTTAAGAAGCTTTATGGGTTTTCCTAGTATCCCGCCATTATTATTAATTTCTTCAACTGCCATATCGGCAGCACATTCTTGGGCGAGTCCTTGTACTTGGTAAGGGCCTGAAGCGGGATAGTTAAGGCCTATAATGACTTCATTTGCACTTAAACTACTGGCATGTGAGATTAATGTTAACAAGGATAGGCAGAAAAGCTTACGTAAAAGCATATAAAACTCATAAAATAGTGGATTAACAGGAATTTAGTTTAGTCCATACAACGTAAAGTCGCAGGGAATTTTGATGAGAAATTGTTTTATATCTATTGCTATACAAAAACTGATCCGCCAATAGTTTAGAGATGAGGCTCTCGCTTACAAATTACTTCTTTTTGATCAGTCTTTTGTTGTTGCAGGTGCTTCAATAGTTTTTTGGCAGAAGTCTTCACTTGTTTATTTTCATTCTTAGTCTGTAGCTCAATATACCTACCTAACATTTCACACTGTACGCATAAGTCCTGGAAACGCCCAAAGAGCGCTTGGTGGGCTTTGTAAGATTGTTTGGCTGAGCTTGTTTTGGAGCCAGTAAGCTCAGAGAGGTAGCGGCTTTTCTTAATTAGCTTACGGATATGGTGAAGGTCGTCATCTTGATTGCTTGAGGTTAAATTATCCATAAGTCGACTGATATTGTCTGATAGCTCAATTTGTTTGTCAGTAAGCTTGTCATCATTAGTTTTTCCACACAGCTGTTCAAATTCACTAGATCTAAGAAACTGCTTCCATTGTTTGTTGTCTCGAAGAAAACGTTCACTATTGGCGAATTCACAGAATGCTAACAGCTTCTCGTGACGTATTTTTTCGAGGTCTTGGTATAGTTGAGAAAGTCCCTCACCGTATATGCGTAAAGTAAACAAAGCAGCTCACGATGCTGAAAGCGATCAAAATCAAATCCAGACAAATTTACTCAAACTTCACAAAATGTCCTTGGGTTTATTGCCTGGCTGTCTTGCAGATATAGATTCCGAATTTGTTCATCAATACAGAGTTTGTCTAAGAAAAACCTGGTCAATTGCTAGCATGATTTACACCTTAACAAAAGACAAAACGCTTGATCAGCACCTACGGAACTTAAAACAGCACGCAATGCTCACTGGCGAGCTGAGAGATTTAGACGTATTTCTAAACTACCTTTCAGTCATTTCTGGTGAAGAGCAAGGCACATACGGTGAGGGACTTTCTCAACTATACCAAGACCTCGAAAAAATACGTCACGAGAAGCTGTTAGCATTCTGTGAATTCGCCAATAGTGAACGTTTTCTTCGAGACAACAAACAATGGAAGCAGTTTCTTAGATCTAGTGAATTTGAACAGCTGTGTGGAAAAACTAATGATGACAAGCTTACTGACAAACAAATTGAGCTATCAGACAATATC
>NZ_LWFZ01001357.1:0-1134 GCF_001635225.1 Oleiphilus sp. HI0086 | reverse complement strand
TTTTGCTAAGACAGTAAACAATACCCGCTTTCCCCTCTCGTGCTTTCACAAACTTCTTAATTGTCTCTATACGCTTTTTCGCAGGCAACACATCAATTTCTATGTTCTTACGTTCAAAACTAGATAAGAATGTTTTTGCTTCGTAAATGCCAAGCTGGATTTTAATATCTTTTTGCGTGGCCGCATCAGCTGTCGCAGTTAAAGCCACAACAGGAATATTTGGGAATAATCTTATTAATTGGCTAAGTTGCGTGTACTCAGGTCTAAAGTCATTTCCCCACACCGAGACACAATGCGCCTCGTCTATCGCAATCTGATCGACCTTGATAGATTGAATCCATTGCATAAATCCCCAGGTAAGTGCCTTTTCTGGTGACACATATAGTAATTTGATATCACCGTAAGCTACACGCTCTTGAATAATTTGGATATCAGCCTCGCTACATGAACTATTCAAAGCTTCTGCTTTAATTCCATTCTCCTTTAGAGAAGAGACTTGGTCTTGCATAAGTGCAATAAGTGGAGATATGACTATTGTTAAACCTTCTAAAAGTATGGCCGGCAGCTGATAACAAATAGACTTACCGCCACCCGTTGGCATAATTACTAAACTAGATTCATGGTTGAGCGTACGATTTATGACGTCTTCTTGATTTAAGCGAAAAGAATCGTATCCGAAATACTTCTTTAAGGTTTCGTGCGTGCTAGTTGTCTTGATATCCATGTTAAATAACCGTGTTCTTTATAGTAATGAAGCTCTAACCTACCGCCATAGTTTTCAAATACCTTACAAGCCAAGTAGGTTGTATCGCGTATGTCGTAACGCTTGAGATAATCTTACGAGTTAAGAGCTATGTCAGTTAGGGACATTAGACGGACAGTTAATCTGAGATTCCATATGCTGAGCATATTCATAAAGTTCTCGATAAGCTTCCTCGCCTTCGGATATCGTTTTAATGTAATAATTTCTAACTACCAGCGCGGTAATACTAGAGGTAAAAAGTATCACAAGAATATCGGTGATCAGTTCTGCTAATTGCATTTTGACACCTCTTTCTGACTATCAATTATTTCCTTTTTATTGTTAAGCAGCCGAGGAACAACGACTAGGTCTAAATGATACTTTGCTAACTC
>NZ_LWFZ01001356.1:0-1047 GCF_001635225.1 Oleiphilus sp. HI0086 | reverse complement strand
ACGCCTGATACTTGCTTTCTTTGCGGGGGCTGGTTTGTCTTTAGCCGGTGCAGTTCTGCAAACGGTTACTCGAAATCCGCTGGCTGACCCTTATTTGTTTGGTATTTCCTCAGGCGCCTCATTTGGCGCTGTGCTGGTCATTGCCGCAGGTGGAGCTAGTTCAATGCTAAGTGATGCTGGTCTGTATGATCTCGGTATCACTGCTGGAGCGTTTATTGGCAGTGCTGTGTCGGTTATTCTGGTTATCTCTCTTTCGGGTATGGGGGCGCAAATTGAACGAATGTTATTAGCCGGCGTTGCGGTTTCTTTTATGTTCAGCGCGGCAACGAGCTTGGTTTTATATATGGCTGATGCTCAAGCCGTTGCATCGCTTATTTTTTGGACTATGGGTAGTTTTAGTAAAGCTCACTGGGGAGCATTATGGATGCCGTCTTTAGTTATTCTTATTTGTATCGCAATATTTTTTGCCAATCACCGGCGTTTGCGTGTCATGCTTGCGGGGGATGAAAGTGCGACCGCATTAGGAGTGGATGTAAAGCGTTTGCGAATTTCTATGTTATTGCTTAGTTCTTTGTTAACGGCAACGTTGGTTGCAAATTGTGGTGGCATAGGCTTTGTTGGTTTAATGGTGCCCCATATTGTTAGAAGGTTGCTAGAGCGCCGGAGTAAGCACGTTTTAACGGCGTGTGTATTATTGGGTGGTTGTTTCATGGTATGGGTTGATGTGCTTGCACGTACCTTGATCGATAATAATGAGCTACCCGTTGGTGTCATTACAGCAGCAATTGGTAGTGCCTTCTTTCTTCTGGTTCTTCGTCGTCGAGGATGGTAAATCGTGCTTATGTTCAGAGTACTTAATTTATTGCTTTTGCTAGTCTTGGCTTTTCAAGCTTCCTTGTCTCATAGTGACGAAACTTCCCACGCACCCTTTGTTGCAAAGCGAATCGTAGCGCTTTCTCCACACTCAGTTGAGTTATTATTTTCTCTAGGTGCTGGAAGTAGAATCGTAGCAACGACAAGCTATGCTGATTTTCCTGATGAAGCTAA
>NZ_LWFZ01001355.1:0-1220 GCF_001635225.1 Oleiphilus sp. HI0086 | reverse complement strand
GCAAATTGTTTCAATAGTCTCATCGATACGGCAAGCACTCAGGTGCCAGATATCGTTTCTTAAATAGATTAAGTGGAGATCACTATGAAGCAAATAATGAATAAATCGAAAATCGCCAGCCTGGTATTGCTCGCTAGTATGAGTTCAGCGCCTTTTGCTAATGAACTGGCAGAACAAACGAGTGCAGAAAGTAATGAGTCAACCTATTGGGGGCTGGGCATTGGCTCTGTCTTAGGCGGCATTATTGCAGGCCCTCCGGGTATTGCTATAGGTGCTAGCTTAGGTGGTGCTTTTGGTTGGGGGCAAGATCAGCACGAGGCGCTTGAAGAGGCTCAGGAACAGTTGCACGAACAGGCGAACTTAGTGACGTCTAGCTCCAATGACTTGAACACAGAGATGGAAAAGCTAAGAGCAACCAGGGCTAAGTTAGGTGAGCTAAAGCGTCGTCATCACCATCAAACTGAAAAGTTAAATGACTTACAAGCTGAGTTGGCGAGCAAGGTTCAAACCTTAGAACAGAGCGATTTGTCGAATCTTTTGAGTGCCTATACCCAAGAGATCTACTTTGAAAAAGGCCAAGCGCGTGTCCCCTCATATGTTAGCGATCGTATTTCCAGTATGGCGGAGTTCTTACAGCGCTATCCTCATCTACAGATAACTTTGACAGGCTTTAGCGACCAAAGTGGCCCAGCGATATTCAACCAAGAACTATCCCGTGAGAGAGCTCAGGGCGTGAAAGATGCTTTGCTCGCTCAAGGTATCTCAGCAGAACGCATTGTGATTAAGTCAGTCGGTGAAAGCATGGCTCATGTGGCTGAAGGTGATGAGGGCAACGCAATTTTAGATCGTCGTGTAGCAATCGAGTTCGGCCAAGATAGCCCGCAAGAAATAATTTCAACAAAAGAGGAGCCAATAGAACCTTCGCAAGTGATTGAAAGCACGTCACTTGCAGAATTAAGTCAGTGAAAGTTCTTATTTGAATGCAGCTAAATGCCATGGCGACCTTATGTGTCGCTATGGCGTGAATAATGTTTTTGATCAACGGACTTTACTTAGTTGGAGGTCATATGCGAGCTCTAGAGAATAAACACTATCTCGATAATTCATGCTCTATTTTTAGAACCCGAGGCTGGCGTAGCGTGGCAGAAGTTTGTGCTTTGAGTTTTGTTTTTTATCTTTGGATGTTATCCCAGAGTGTCTTGGCGTCTGAGCATGACGCT
>NZ_LWFZ01001354.1:0-1156 GCF_001635225.1 Oleiphilus sp. HI0086 | reverse complement strand
CGCCCATATCAAAACTCATGATCTTGGGTAAGTGACACTGTTCACCGATATGACGAACGGCGGCTAATCCGCCAGCCGGGCCGGATAAAAGCAGATTTACAGATCGTAAAGCGGCTTGTTCAGCAGCAATGGTTCCCCCTGAAGATTGCATGATTGAGACAGGGCAGCCGTTTAGTTGCTCGATCAAGTGATCAATATAGTTTTTTACTTTTGGGCCAAGGGATGCATTTAACCAGGTTGCTATACCACGTTCGTACTCTTTATATTTTGGTAAAACAAAAGATGAGCGCGAGACGAAATAGTCACCTTCCAGGGCTTTTTGAATGCGTAGCTCTTCATCATCATTGATAAAGGAAAATAAGAGATTTATCGCAATAGCTTCTGGTTTTAAGTCATTAACTTTTTGCTTAAGGGCTTCAATATCGTCATCAGATAAAGGTCTTATTAACTTTCCCTCGGAATCACGTCGGGTTTCTATTTCTAAGCAAAGCTCGCTTGGAACAGGAGGAATGGGTGGTTTGGCATTGAGGTTATAGAGTTCTTTGCGAGCTTGGCGGCCGATGCTCAGGATATCGCCAAAACCATTATTGGTGATATAGACGGTACGAGCACCTTTTCGTTCAAGCGCTGCATTGGTAGCTACCGTACTTCCATGAATAATACAAAGCTGTTTATTATCGACAGCTGAGTTTAAACCTAGTTCTTCTATTCCCTGCAAGATTGCTTGAGCAGGGTTTGAAGGGGTTGATAGTACTTTATGAATACGCACTTCTTGTTCAGTGAGCAAGACAAAGTCGGTAAAAGTGCCTCCGGCATCAACACCTAAGTACAGGATTTCATCCTCATCGCTTAAAGAAGATTTGGGATTGTGAAGCTTAGGGGAATTGGACACTTGCCTTTCCTTTGTATCAAAATGCGTGATTTGTTCTATCTATGAGGAGCCAAGTTTGCCTGAATTGCCAGAAGTAGAAACCTCTCGCCGGGGCATTGAGCCTTATATCAAGGGGCATAAAATCTTATCTATCAAGATCTATCAGCAAGCTTTGCGTTGGCCTGTTTCTAATGAACTCTATGAAATGACAAACCAGCCGGTTAGTGATGTTCTCAGGCGAGGTAAGTATATAATCATCTGTGTCCCTGACGGAAGTATACTGCT
>NZ_LWFZ01001353.1:0-1628 GCF_001635225.1 Oleiphilus sp. HI0086 | reverse complement strand
TTAAGCAAGGGCAGAAAATATTTGGCGAGAACTATCTTAATGAAGCGCTTGAAAAGCAGATAGCGGTCAAGGCTTTATTGACGAAAGAAGGCAATGCCGAAGATATCGTCTGGCACTTTATTGGCCCGATTCAGTCGAATAAAACGCGGCCGATTGCTGAAAGCTTTACTTGGGTGCATAGTGTTGATCGCATAAAAATAGCACAGCGTTTAAATGATCAGCGCCCGGACACTTTATCGCCACTGAATATTTGTATTCAGGTGAATATTGATGAAGAAGAGACTAAATCGGGCATATTGTTGAGTGATTTGCCTGAGCTTTGTCGAGCACTAGAAGATATGCCTCGTTTGAAGCTACGCGGCTTAATGTGCATACCTCAAGCAAATCAAAGTGAAGAGAGTTTGAGCACCGCGTTTACGAAGATGAAGTCGGCATTTAATGATCTGCAAGAAAGCTATTCGAGTGTCGATACTCTCTCGATGGGAATGTCTGGTGATATGGAGCAGGCAATTGCCTGTGGCTCAACAATGGTCAGAGTTGGAACCGCTTTGTTTGGCGAACGCTAGAGCTTGGAAACAGTTTTTGAATTTTTGAACAGGAAGTGAACTAACAATGAACTTGAATGAACAAAAGATCTGCTTTATTGGCGCAGGTAACATGGCACACGCCATCGTTGGTGGCCTAGTAAAGAAAGGTTTAAACGCAAGCAATATTGTAGCAACTGCACCAAACCTTGAACATCGGGAAGCGATGCAGAACACATGGCAGGTCGAGGTAGATGAAGACAATGCTCGCGCTGTTAGCACGGCAGATATTGTCGTGCTCAGTGTAAAGCCTCAGGTACTGCAGTCGGTATGTGAGTCATTGAAAGGCAGCCTTAGTCATCGTCCTCTAATCATCTCTATTGCGGCAGGCATTGGTTTGGACCTGCTGGCACAGTGGTTGGGCTCTGAGCAGGCATTGGTGAGATGCATGCCGAATACCCCAGCCCAGGTACTCAAGGGTGCGAGCGGCTTGATCGCGAATGCGAATGTAAGCGATGAACAAAAGAACTTGTCAGATGAATTGTTTCAGGCAATTGGCTTGGTTGAATGGGTAGATCAGGAAAGCTTGATTCACTCAGTGACGGCCTTGTCAGGTTCAGGGCCAGCGTATATCTTTTTGATGATCGAAGCGATGGAAGCAGCCGCGATAAAACAAGGGCTCTCTGCAGATACGGCTCGAAAGCTGGCAGCACAAACCGTAGCGGGTGCCGCTGAAATGGTGCTTAGTGGTGATGTGGCACCAGCCCAGCTAAAGCGCAATGTGATGTCTCCCGGCGGAACAACAGAGCGAGCGATTCATACTTTCGAAGAGAAGGGCTTGCTTGAAATTGTCGATGAGGCAATGCAGGCCGCAGCAGATCGATCAGTAAGCTTGGCAGAAGAGCTGAAGGCTTAAACTATGAAGATTGCATTGCTGCTGACAGGTTCCGAGTTGATGACCGGTGATATTGTTGATAGTAATTCGGCGATGATCGCTGAACACTGTCTTGATCAAGGTATTCAGGTGGCTTACAAGGCGACCGTTCCTGATGAACTAGACCTATTGGTTTCAGAAATAGAGCGCTTAAGTCAGCACTTTGATGT
>NZ_LWFZ01001352.1:0-1003 GCF_001635225.1 Oleiphilus sp. HI0086 | reverse complement strand
AAAAAGAATAGGCTGAGCGCAGCCATGATTAATAGCCAAGCTAGAAAGAAAAAGTCTTGAGGCCAAAACGTTAGCCAAAAAATATGAAACTGGCGCTCCGGTAAATCGAACAAAATTGCTTGATGTCCATCCCATGTAAACCAGGCTGCAAAATAGTAAAGCCCGAGCAGTGTAAACATCATTGCTTTGCGAAGCGATTGGAAAACACCTTTTACTTCACGGGTGTGTACCTTTTCATGACTTGCATACAAGTTGCTGTCGGAAGACTTGAAGCGATGTGCAATTTTGTTTTCAATATCCATTAATTAACACCAATGTAAACAGATAGAACTAGATGCCTGCAGGCCTAGGAGCAGCTGCAAGTTGTTTTTGTCTTGAGCCGACTAGTCAGCTTCCTCATCGTAATGTTCTGACAAGGATTTTTGTCGTTTGGCAAGAGGTAGGGCCAATAAGACACAGCTCAAAGCTGTGCAGCTAAAACCAAACACCCAAAAGAGGAAAAAGCCTAATGTATATAGAGCATTTGGGCTAAACTCTACAGGGAAAGTCGCGATACTTGATAACTCTATCGGATCAAATGCTGCGAAGAAAAGCATTGTTGCCAGTGCTGCGCATAAAAAAGACACCCAAGCCATAACACCAAATGAGCGCCAGAAAACTTTCGACTGTAATTCTTCCTCGGGAACAATCGTGCGTAGTTGCGATATGATAATTCGAATCATCATTGACCTCGGATCATTATAAATATTGGTGTAATTCAGCGCCTATATAAATGATTGGGCGCTGAATTACACCTTGATGACAAAGTTATAGAGACAAAATATAAGCTGATAGAACTTTAGCTTCTTGCTCACTAAACAAATGTCTGTGCGACGGCATGTTGCCGTTACGTCCATTGGCTATCGTGGCGTCAATATCTCTTAACAGTCCGCCATATAACCAAATATTGTCAGTAAGGTTGGGCGCACCAAGCAGCTGGTTGCCTTTACCGTCAATGCCATGG
>NZ_LWFZ01001351.1:0-999 GCF_001635225.1 Oleiphilus sp. HI0086 | reverse complement strand
AGACTGTAGCGGAAGAGTTAAGAACTTATGGTGCACCTTCTAGTTCACAAGAAGGTCGAACGAATGACTTATCAAACCTAAAGCGGTATCAACCTATTGTAGATATGGTTAATCACTTTAATCAGATGAATGATTCAATGGGAGTGTTTGAATCTCCGCGCGACTCAATGGTCAGCTTGATTCGTGAAACGCTTGAAAGAGTGAAAGATATGATGAGTGAATTAAGTGAAAATAGCGCTGACGCTGATAAGTCTATGATTCCAGTAGATAAGGTAACTGTTTCCCACTTTATCGAATTTAGTGAGTACTTATTGTCTGAATGATTTTAGAGGTGGCTTCCTAGGTTAAAATAAATTCTAGCCTCGGTAACGGGGCCTAAGTAGCTGTTATGTCTACGTAGATGGTTAGCTTCTGTCCTGGCTGTAGATATTTTTTCTTGTTTAGCTTGTTCCAGCTTACTAGGTCATTAATCGTTACGCTGAACTTACTTGCGATGCGAGCGAGCGAGTCACCTTTTCTTACTCGATAGCCAATCTTTCTGATCATTTGCCTTTTATCTCTAAAAGACGGTAGCGGCATGCTTGCTTTACCTACATCCTTAAGTGACCAGATAATTAATTCCTGACCTGGCTTAATCGGGTCAGTGGGTGCCATGCCGTTCCACTTGGCTAGAGAGCGAACGCCTACTTTGTGAGCTCTGGAAATATCCCACATGGTATCTCCAGAGCGTACTTTATAACGTAGTTTCTTGCTGCCTTGGCTTCCGGATATTTTGTCTTGCTTGCGCTTGAGTCGATTATGCTGGCTTAAGTTGTAATAAGCTTTACCTTCAGATGCAACAGGGATAAGTAATTTTTGTTTCTCTCTGATCGTGTTAGAGCGCAGCTGATTGACTTGCTTAATCAAGGTTGGAGTTGTGTTGAATTTCTTTGCTATGCGAATTAAGGAGTCACCGCGTTTTATACTGTAGCGAGTCCAGTTGAGCCTCTTTTCTGGAGG
>NZ_LWFZ01001350.1:0-974 GCF_001635225.1 Oleiphilus sp. HI0086 | reverse complement strand
AGGTCGTATACATATTGATCTGGCGCATGTCGGAATTTACCGAGGGCTGTTAGAATCTGCAAGCTTTGATGAAAGTACTGAAATTAAAGTGTTTGATGCACTTAGTCGAAAATCTATACCTGAATTGGACGCTTTAGCTCAAGCAGATGATGCAAATAAAGAGATAATTTTACTTATTAGAGATATTGCCAACCTAAGTGGTGGTGTTGAGTCTCTAGAAAAAATTCGTCAAAGTGTTGAGCGTTTAAAGCTAAGCGCTAACGAAGGTATTGTTTCCGCTATTGCTGAGCTGCAGAGAATTATTGATCAAATTCAGCTTCGTTTTGATGGTGTTGAAATCGGGATCGATTTTTGTGAGTTACGTGGATACAGCTATCATACTGGTATTTTGTTTTCAGCGTTCAGCTTGGGTTATGGATATGCCTTAGCGAAAGGTGGCCGCTACGATGATATCGGTAAAGGTTTTGATCATGGTCGGGACGAACGTTCGCGTCCTGCTACCGGCTTTAGCGCAGATCTAAAAGCTATTTTGAAAGTCTCTAGCTTGGCTGCAGAAACGCCTGAAAAGGAAAGAGTCTTTGCACCTCTGTCTGATGATAAAAAATTGCATAGTGAGGTAGCAGCGCTACGTAAGTCCTATCAGGTAGTTCAAGCGTTAAATGCTGCAGATACTGCGAAAGGGTATTCTTGTAGCAAACAGCTGGTATTAAAAGATCAACAATGGGCTCTTGAGCCTGTTGGCTAGTGTTATTTCGGGCGGCTAAGATAGCGGTCCATTCAGTTTAAAGGCTTGTCAGTATCTTGTTTAGCTGGCAATTAGCAATAAAAGCATTGTGCTTTTTCTATGAGAAGAGAAGTTATGGGTAAGAATGTTGTCATTTTGGGCACCCAATGGGGTGACGAAGGCAAAGGTAAAATCGTTGACTTATTAACAGATCAGGTTGCGACGGTAGCGCGATTCCAGGGTGGCCATA
>NZ_LWFZ01001349.1:0-848 GCF_001635225.1 Oleiphilus sp. HI0086 | reverse complement strand
CTTGGAGTAAGAGAATCTCCTGGCGAGTGATGTAATATGGATAGAATACGCAAGAGGTATGGATGAGTAGGGCTGTTTCGAGTATCAAGGGTCGCTGTATGCGCGAATGCAGGAAGAGTCTTCGTCTTGTTATATATTGCGTGTTGGCTTGTGCATCCTCGTTGGTTGGTGCCGAGCCTCCCGAAGGGCTGGACTTTATTGGTGGCTATTATGAGAAAGGTGAGTATAAGTGTTATGCGGAGCCTTGCTTTACAATTCATAAAGGAACCGAGGCAGCTGCTGCGAAAGACCGGCCTTTTTCCCCAAGAGATTGGCAACCTAGAACACGAAGTTGCCAAAAAGCTTATACACAAGCGCTGGCAACAGCGAGTACAGTCGATATTCGCTATGCCAAAAAAGGTGACTGTGTTTTCGTTGTCGAAGGCGAATGGCTTGACCCCTATACCACCGAAGTTATTACTGAGTTAGGTGATATCGCACTAGATCAGTTGGTGAGCTATAGAGAAGCCCACCGTTACGGTGGTGCGTACTGGTCTCATGCTCAACGTATGGAGCTGGTGAGCGATTCAGATAACATCGTGCCGGTAGCTTCCATGAGCAAAAAAGCCCGCGCAGGGAAGTCGCCGACCCAGTGGATGCCCGAGAACAAAGCTTATTGGTGTGACTATATCGTGCGCCGAGAGATTATTCAGCGCAAGTATAAGCTTTATCTGCCAAGAGAAGAGCGCGAATTTCAGCAGGAAATTAAAAAACTCTATTGCAAGTACTAGCTGAAATGATAGCGGCTCAGTGACTATCTAAAGGCCGGTTATAAGCGCTTATTTAACAGGGAAATAAGTTTCATTGGT
>NZ_LWFZ01001348.1:0-767 GCF_001635225.1 Oleiphilus sp. HI0086 | reverse complement strand
AAGATTCTCAATTTGTGTTGATGGCTTTGCCTTTCCTTGACTCGAAGGTTTACTCGCTTCTCGAAGTAAGTGCTTCAAGTTTGTACGAAGCTTTTCAAGTTCAGCGCCCAGCGGATAATAGTGTTCAATTTGGTTTTGCGCAGGTTCTTTTGTCATTCGCTCTACCGCANCGTGCACATAAGAGCTGTACCAAACAAAACAGATTAAGGTCAAAACGATACGTGCGATAAAACGCATCATTGGAGAAAGATGAGAAACCATTGCAGCATTCCCTTTTGAATTAGTTGTGCACAGTAAATTTTCTTGATTGCTTAAGTTCATGGTATCCCTCCTCATGGTGCCGCGCACAGCTCGTTATCCAATGAGCATTGGAAGCGATTTAATTTCTTCGGTGCATTGTGAACATCGATTGAGTAATGCACTGGCTGACTGTTTCCGTATTCGTCCATAAGCACAATCTCAACGTCATGCACACAATCGGCTTCATCCGGCATCCAGTTAATTTCGTAGGCACCCTCATAAGGCTGATTCGGCGTAATGGTCATACCTTGTGGTGCGTTAACCAAGCTTGCTACGACATTGCCACCTAAGCTGGATTCGCCGAAGAAGCGATATTGATAGGCTTGACCTACGAATGCCGTGGTCAATGGTTTGTTGATTAGGCTGAGCTCGGCGTCTAGAGACTCAGAGCTTTCGACTACATCTACATACCAGAACTCGTTATTTGCAGACGCATAACGACCTTCACTGTCTCTCACCATTGCGTT
>NZ_LWFZ01001347.1:0-10280 GCF_001635225.1 Oleiphilus sp. HI0086 | reverse complement strand
ATCGAACTCATTTTCCCAGAATCGGCGTGTTGAGCAGTGGAAAATATCGACTCCGGCTTCAGATAAAGGCTGTAGGAATTGTTTCAGTTCCTCTGGAGAGTTGGCCAACCGTGCCTCATAGTCTTGTTGCTTCCACTGAGAGAAACGTAAAATAATCGGAAAGTCCTCTCCGACCCGAGCTCTGACAGCCTGAATANGCTCAACCCCAAAGCGAGTTCGCTTGAGCATATCACCACCATATTCATCAGTACGCTGGTTTGTTCCTTCCCAGAAGAACTGGTCAACTAGGTAGCCGTGCGCGCCATGTATTTCCACAGCATCAAAGCCAATACTTTTTGCATCTTCAGCAGCCTGTGCGAAAGCTTCAATAACCTCAGCAATATCTTCCTGCGTCATCGCTACGCCATTTTCTTTGCCTGGCTTAAACAAACCAGAAGGGCTATAGCCCGGTACAGACTTATCAGGCTCTACGCCCTCTTTACGAACTGAACCTACATGCCACAGCTGAGGCGCGATCTTTCCACCTTTCGCATGAACCGCATCAACTACTTTTTTCCAGCCAGCTAATGCTTTCTCACCATGCATGAAGGGGACATTAGGATAACCATTTGCAGCTTTATGACCAACTGGGGTGCCCTCTGTAATGATCAGGCCCACATCATTTTCAGCACGACGCTCGTAGTACGCGACAACTTGTTCATTTGGGACGTTACCCGGTGAAAATGTGCGAGTCATCGGCGCCATCACAATACGATTTTTTAGTTGTAATTTACCTAAGTCCAGCGTTTCAAATAAGGGGCTAACATTACTCATATAAATCTCCTATCTTAACTTTTCAAAGCTATTACTATTGCAAACTACCTACCTGAAGGTAGGCTTATTAAGCAAAAGAAAAGGCTTGCAACACGCTGTCAAAGGACAAGTGCTCAAACCTTTATTTGCGAATTAAATTCTCATATTGCTGCATTGTTTGGTGAAACAAATCCTGGCCATGTAGGCGAGCGTAATAAAGCGCGCCTTTGCAGCTAAAAATAAATAGCGCAGCCATTGCTCGCGTATCTTCAAGCTCAGCAAATTCACCCTGTTCTATACCTTCATCAATGACCTTCGTGACCCAAGCAAGCTCTATATCGTCGAGCTTCTTTATCTGCACCTTAATAGAGTCTGGCAGTTTGCTTAAGTCATTATAGAAGGCACTAATTGGGCATACTCGCTGCTCAGATAAGGCGTGCTTCATCGCGGCACTTAAATAACGTTCCAGCTTATTCCAATGATTTGCTGCACGTTGGTCGAAATAAGCAAGACCTTGGCTAAGCCAGTCATGCGTCCAATCACATAGGGCCAGACCGAGATCTTCTTTCTTAGGGAAGTGATGATGAACACTCGCCTTGGTAATGCCCAGTTCTCTGGATATATCTAAATAACTGAAGCCATCAAAGCCACGGTCCCGAAGCTTATCAGCAGAAAACTCGACAATACGTTGCTTGGTATTCATCAGGGAACCACTTCACTAAAATAGTTTGTTCAATTATTAAACACACCTTACCTACCTGAAGGCAGGTTGTCAAACCTATGCTAAAAAATTGAACATCAACCACCTCACGCAAGCCTGGCTTACCGGCCGGCACCCCGGATATGGGAGTTGACGTGAGTTAATCTAGATGCTATGTAGACTTGAATGAATGGCTAGAACAACTCAATATCACCAGAGCGATTATCGATAGCCTCTATTTCACCTTTGTCGACTAAGTTTTTATAGTTCTTGATACAGTTACGCCCACTCGCTTTGGCATGATAAAGCGCCGCGTCGGCTCTTTCGAATAGTAAGACGCTATCGCAGTTATGAGCCAGAAGGACAAAACCAATACTAACCGTAATATGATCTACTTGGGGGAAGTGATGATCAGCAATTTCTCTGCGCAAATCTTCTAGTAAATCCGCAGCCTCTGAGCGCCCCATACCCTGCAACAAAATAATAAATTCTTCACCACCAAAGCGATAAAGATAATCATCACGCTCAAAAAAATCTTTCATCAAGTTGGCAACAGCAATTAAGGTTTCATCGCCAATAACATGCCCAAAGCGATCATTCACTGACTTAAAATGATCTATATCCAATACAGCAATAACATTCTCATCATTCGACTTAGCATTATCGGTTAATTGCGTGTATTCGAGATCAAAGGAGCGGCGATTTTTTAAAGCTGTAAGCTGGTCTTTATTAGATCGATTTAAATGGCCATGTTGATTAACATAAACCGCGATGAGCTGAACGACTTGATTGATCAAACTGACTTTCGGCTCTATATCCAGCAACATGCTAATTTCTTGCCCGGTACTCAAATGTATCGGAAATACCGTTTCCGGCTCTGCTAGAGCCTTGGTATTAAGTGAAACCTTTGATTCGGATTTAGCACCAGAGACTGGCTGATAAGTGGCGAGCACGACAAGCTCAGTACTGAGTCTATAATCCCCAAGACATAAACGGACATAACCGGGATTTAATAACTTGCCGACCGCGCGAACAAATCGCTCATCAAGATTCTTGGAGGTTTCTGCATAGATCAAATCCACTAAGGATTCACAATTACAGAGATTGGGCTCAATAATTTTCATTAAGGGTCTGCTTGGCTATGTCATGGTCTGATACAAACATAACAGAGCAGAAAGTAAAGTCTAGAGAAGATTTACCGCTAGTAAAACAAAGCCAGCCCCAATTGGCTCAATATACCTGGGACTGGCTTTTTTAGGCTAGCCTTGCATTAGCAAGTAGTCAAAGGCTGCAAGAGAAGCTTTGGCACCTTCCCCCATAGCGATCACGATCTGTTTATAAGGCACGGTCGTCACGTCACCGCAGGCAAAGATTCCTGGTACGTCAGTCTGACCTTTGGCGTCTACAATTACCTCGCCATAGGCGTTCATTTCTACAATGCCTTCCAGGAAGCCACTATTGGGCACCAAGCCTATTTGGACGAAAATGCC
Organism: Oleiphilus sp. HI0086; assembly: GCF_001635225.1. Taxonomy (NCBI): domain Bacteria; kingdom Pseudomonadati; phylum Pseudomonadota; class Gammaproteobacteria; order Oceanospirillales; family Oleiphilaceae; genus Oleiphilus; species Oleiphilus sp. HI0086. The sequence continues at coordinate 7,298 of NZ_LWFZ01001347.1, read as the reverse complement.
TGATAATTCCTGGCGCTTAATTTCACCACTATCACGATCTTCGTATGCTAAGGCAACAACCTTGCCACCTTCAGCCAAGACTTCTTTGGTCGCTACATTACGCAGAATAGTAATATTCTCACGTTTTTTAGCTTGCTCAACCAAGACTTTGTCAGCCTTTAATTCAGGCATAAACTCGTAGATTGTGACAGATTTTACGATACCAGCTAAATCCAAAGCCGCTTCAACACCTGAATTTCCGCCACCAATAACAGCAACATCCTTACCTTTAAAGAACGGTCCGTCACAGTGCGGGCAGTAAGCAACACCTTGACCTATGTTTTCCTTCTCGCCAGGAATGCCAAGCTCTCTCCACTTTGCACCGGTCGCAACAATCACCGTCTTGGTTTCGATCACTTCACCCGAAGAGAGTTCAATCTTATGGTTTTCACCCCCCTGGCCTTTCTCGATGTTCGCGACTCGTAAGTGTTCTCTGACGGTCACGTCATATTCTTTAATATGCTGCTCCAAAGCCGTAGACAATTCCGGGCCGGTTGTTTTAGGCACAGAGATCAGGTTTTCGATCCCCATAGTGTCTTTCACCTGTCCACCAATCCGATCTGCGATGATCGCTACTTTCAAACCTTTTCGAGCACTATACACCGCTGATGCTGCACCTGCCGGGCCACCACCAATCACAACAACATCCTGAACAGGTAGTGCTTCAGCAGGCTCTGCTGCCTGAGTGATGTCGGGGTATTTAGCCATCAATTTCTCTAGTAGGACTGCCTGGTCAATTTTACCGTTAGCGAATACTTCACCATTCAAGTAAACACTAGGCACACCTTGAATACTTCGCTCTTCGATCAAGTCCGGATAGACACCGCCATCAATGGTTTCAGTGGTAATCTTATCGTTGACCAAAGCAAACTGATTCAAAGCCTGGACCACTTCAGGACAATTGTGACAACTCAAGCTTACAAAGACTTCGAAGTTAAGTGCTTCCTGTACACCACTTATGATCGACTTTATTGAATCATCCAACTTCATATCAGTACCCGAAGCGTGAAGCACCGCAAGCACTAGCGAATTGAATTCGTGACCGCCAGGAATACCGGAGAACCGAATTCCCGTATCTTCTCCATCACGTTCTAACAAAAAACTTACCGGGCTTTGCAATACTGATTTTATATCACGTTCTTCAAGTGAAATCTTGTCGCTAACCGATGCGAAACTGCTGAGAAATTCCATCAACTCCGCTTTTTTGTCATGCTCACCTGTTTGCACAACAAAGGTGATATCATTCTGCATATTGGCGGTATAGCCTTTAAGCGCGTTCAAAATGTCATTCGTCAACATTCTCTTATCCTCGTTTTAAATACCTTTGGAGATTCAGGAGGCTCTTATATGAACCTCCTGAGATACTGCTATTTAGCGTTTAATGCAGACTAGATCTTGCCAACCAAATCCAGGCTTGGAGTCAATGTTTCTTCACCTTGTTCCCACGCTGCTGGGCATACTTCGCCGTCATGTTGGTCTACGTATTGAGCCGCTTTGACCTTACGAACCATGTCTTTTGCAGAGCGACCGATACCTAGGTCGTGAAGCTCAGCAACCTTGATGATGCCTTCAGGGTTGGCTAGGAAAGTACCACGTAGTGCCAAACCTTCTTCTTCGATCATTACATCAAAGCCGCGAGTAATGACACCTGTTGGATCACCGATCATTGGGTAGTTGATCGTACCAATCGCCTCACTCGTGTCGTGCCATGCTTTGTGAGTAAAGTGCGTGTCAGTCGAAACTGAGTAAACTTCTACACCTAGCTTCTGAAGCTCTTCGTAGTGCTTCGCCATGTCTTCAAGCTCAGTTGGGCAAACAAACGTGAAGTCTGCTGGGTAGAAAAGGAAGATTGCCCACTTACCCTTTACATCTTCAGTTGTCACTTCTTTAAACTCGCCGTTGTGAAAAGCTTGAGCAGTAAATTCAGGGATTGATTTGTTGATCATGTTCGCCATGTTGTATTCCTCGATTAAGTTTGTGTTGTGTGTTTCGACAGGAATAAGATTAAGCGCGAACAAGAATTAAATAAATTGAATTAAATAAAAGGTGATGTTCAAAAAAACTGAACATTGATCTAAACTCATCACTATTATTGTGAGAAGAGAGCAAGACCATGATTTCACTCAAGCAAATTCACTATGCTTTGGCTGTCGAGAAAACGCTGCACTTCAAGAAAGCTGCTGAAGCCTGTTCAGTATCTCAGTCAGCACTGAGCACCGCCTTAAGTGAATTAGAAAAGCAGTTGGATATTCAAATATTCGAACGAGACAATAAGAAGGTACTGATTACCCCCACCGGAAAGATGTTTCTGCAACGGGCACAAAGTATCAAACTGGAAGTCGACAGCCTTTATCAACTATCGCAAAACCAGAAAGCGCCTTTAAATCATCCGATGACGGTTGGTGTCATTCCAACAGTCGGGCCTTACTTACTTCCCAAAGTCTTACCTGCACTTCGCCAACAATACCCTGACTTCAAACTGACAATTATCGAAGAGCAGTCTCATGTCCTGGTAGACATGATCCGCAAAGGCGAGATTGATACCGCAATTCTGGCGCTACCCTATCCACATGACGGACTGTTAGCCTTTGAGTTCTTTCAAGAAGACTTTTACTGGCTGACGCGCAATGATGCAGAGCAATCAGGTTTAGATGAAATCACCAGTACCGAAATAGATCAGTCAAAACTAATGCTACTCAAGGACGGTCACTGCCTTAAAGATCATGCCCTAGCAGCATGTAAGCTAAGTAATAATGAACAAAGTGAAACACTAGGCGCGACCAGCCTCAACACTTTGATTCAAATGGTGGCCGGTCGTATGGGTAGTACTCTCGTTCCCGAGATGGCCTTAAAGCAGATAAATAGCCAAAGCGATGACCTCAAAGCAATTCACTTGAATGAACCAGGACCTCATCGCAGAATCGCTTTTTTAAGTCGCCCCAACTATATCGGCGTCAAGAACATTGAGTGCTTAATGGAAGTGTTTGCTGAAGAACTTCGTTAAGAAAAAGTGATCATCTACTTCTATTTTTTGAACTATACAAATTGCACATGACTTGCGAAGCTAACAATGCAAACAATCAATAGGAGAAAGTCGAATGAAAAAGATTATCGAGACAATTAGCCCAAAAGCATCAAAGCATAGTAATGACAAGCCTTCTGCATGTAAGTCCTGCAACTACAGCAATGACTACTACCAGGACAGGGTTTGTCGCTAAACCCATCTAACTGTAGGCAAAGCCTTCCACAGCTCGCATGAGGAGTAGCATGGGGCAGAGTCTGCGAGGGGCGGAACCCTCTGCCTACGCGGGCACTAGGTAAACCGACTTCTGTAGGCAGAGCCTTCCATGGCTCGCAAGCGGGCTAGTACGGGGTTGATCCAGCGAAGGCTGGAACCCTCTGCCTACGGCAATCGTTATTTGTTAGATATAAGAAATACTATATTCATTCTCCTTCGAATAGTTCAAAATAAGCCTAAACTCGCTCCCCTAAGCACCAGGTACCATGTCACAAGCATCATATAAAATGCCAGGATCAAAACCTAAGATTGGTCTAAGCGCCTGCCTTGCAGGATTTGAAGTACGTTATGACGGAAAGCATAAACGCTCATCATTGTGCTTAGACGAATTGAGCAAACACTTCTCTTTTGAAACATTCTGCCCTGAAGCCGCTGCCGGTTTTGGTATACCCCGCCCCAAAATGCGACTTACCGGCAACCCTTCCAGGCCAACGCTACGGTATAACGATGACACTGACTTAACAGGCATAAACTTAGGCCCTCAATTACTTGAAGGCTGCAAAGAGGCCCTTGATAGCTTTGGGTCTTTAGATGGCTTTGTTCTGATGAAAAACTCACCCAGCTGCGGAGTCAGAAACGTCAAAATATTTCAGAGTGACAGCACTATTCACCAACAAGGCGGTATGGGCCTATTCGCGGCAGCCTTGAAGGAAAGGTTCCCTTTATTGCCGATCGAAGAAGAAGTGAATTTGCACGACGAAAGTCAGTATATGGAGTTTGTTAAGCGAGTTCATGCTCACTTTAAATCGCGGAAATGACAAGTATCAGGCGTAACCTATCTTAAGCAAGGGCCACTCGCGCTCAAGGTTATCCTCAGCCCTAATCTCCAATCATTGGCTTATAAAATTACATCTACTGCCCATTAACCGTTAGATATCCACTCATAGGTATTGACACATATCAATCAAGCCCGTTATTTAACCATGCGCCCTCCAATTGTCTAGTAGACTTAAGGATTACGTTTAAAAAAGAGGGCTAGAAAAGAACCATGCAAAACTCAGATAAGAATCAATCAGACAAGCAAACTTCGTCTAAGAATAAGACTTTGAGCTCAGTAGGGACTCAGCTTCACGCTCTAGCAGAAAAACGCCATGACCCACATTATATTGCCGAATCATTTAGGTCAGGCGAATACCCATACAAGACAAAAATTAGTCGCCAACGATACGAAAGCATAAAAAAAGAATTACAAATCGAGCTACTAAAAGCCCAGAAGTGGATAAGAGAGTCAGGACAAAAAATAGTGATTCTGTTTGAAGGGCGAGATGCCGCTGGTAAAGGTGGCACCATAAAACGCTTTATGGAACATCTAAACCCACGGGGCGCTCACGTTGTTGCTTTGGAAAAGCCGACTGAAGAAGAGCTCGGTCAGTGGTACTTTCAACGCTACATTAAACACCTGCCCACCAAAGGTGAACTCGTTTTATTCGACCGGTCTTGGTATAACCGAGCAGGTGTTGAAAGAGTTATGGGGTTCTGCGAACCGAGCGACTACCTTGAGTTTATGCGTCAAACGCCAGAACTAGAAAGAATGCTTACCCGTAGCGGTATAAAATTATTTAAGTATTGGTTCTCTGTTACTGAAGAAGAGCAAACCGCTCGCTTTCAGAAACGTGAAACTGACCCTCTAAAACAGTGGAAACTAAGCCCTATCGACAAACTTGCTCAAGAAAAATGGAATGACTATACCGAAGCGAAAGAAGCGATGTTTTTCTACACCGATACCGCTGACGCACCCTGGGTAGTCGTAAAATCAGATGATAAAAAAAGAGCACGCCTTGCGTGTATGCAACACTTCCTTTCTAAGCTGGATTATCCTGATAAGAATCATCATGTTGTTCGTGGAGCAGATCCCCTTATTGTCGGCCAAGCATCATCAGTTATCGAAGAAGACAGCCATATACTAGGTAAGTCTCTTCACCCGGAAGCTAAAAAATAAGGCACAAATGCGTTCCTTTAATTTCTTGTTGAACCCAGTAAAATCTGGGTTCAACTTGTAAGCGGGCCACTAAGATAATTCCGCAACAACCTCTGAACCACAGTCCCTTACTGCATAAAATAGACAATCCATCTTGGCGATTTCCGGATTATTAGTGATCATAAAGAGCTTTAAGTCTCGTTTAGCAAACAATCCGCCGTCTTTGATATAAACCAACTCATTTACCACACATTCTTCTCGACTATTTTTTGAAGAAAATACAGCTTTCAGATCATCTGTTGCGACCCAACCCAACTGCGTATCTTTAACAGTAATACCTGAATTCAATTGCTCTATACTGGGTAGCAAACACAAATCAGATTCTTCACTTAATTTCTCGCCATACCTTAGACGACAATCATCCTTTAGTTCGAGCCTTACCGGATTAGTAAGCACCTCCAAGCTCTCTTGACTTTCTTGGCCTGCCAAGACACTTTCTAAACGAAAATAACGATTTAAGCCCTCCCAAGCAATCTGGTGCGCAGACTCATCTAAACGCCCTCCACATTCAATCGTCACAGTTGGGCAAAGGTATTCGGTGACCTCCATCAGAGCCCCTAAACGTAGGTGAGTCACGATGAGGCGTTTAGTAAACAATTCTGTCAAAGCATCATGCTGAGGATCTTCGTAGATCGCCACCGCAAATGAAGGGCCTGAGCCCGAGGTGTTATGCATATCGATCAAGCTTTCAGGTTTATAGCGCTTTAAAGTCTCTAGAATCTCAGCGGCGAGATAGCCAGGTTCATCATCAAAGGGTTCTTTAAAGCAGCGATTCAGGTCACGCTGACGAGCGAAGACACGATGACTGAATGAAGGCTCCAAGCTAGCCGCTGATACTGAAGCCACAATGCAAACGACATTCACCGCTGGCTTAAGTCCCGACTTCAACCATTTAAATAAGGCAATAAGGCCTGAAGGTTCATTGCCATGCAGTAGCGTTACAAATGCTCGCGTTCGAGTGGTGTCATCTCCTGACAGCAGGATTTCTGAAGGGCCTCCCAAGTAATCAAGAAACTGATAGATATCCTCACCAATTGAGCTTGGGTCTGGGTCACAAAATCTGTTTAACTCTATACTCATTCTTATATCCAATAATTGTTACGTTAAAGGCCATTCACCCACTGGAATGTTGTCTAGGCTGTAAGCAATATAGTCTTCTAGCATTGCTTTTCTTGCTTTGTCAGAGCTATAAGACTTTTCATTCTGATAATAAGCGGTTCTCTCTCTTTGCCATACTGCTCCGTTCTGCTTTGACTCAAGACGCTTTTTAACAATGGATAGATAATAGCCTGCTTCCTCATCTTCAACACCGATACTACGCAAGCCCTGCTCTGCATGATCAATGCTTTGGGAAAGAATATCGATAATGGGCTGATCACGACAACCTGAACGCTGAGGGTCTGGCCAAACGATTCGTGCACCCAAGCCAAATTGCGCGGCGCGATAGAAGTTAAACTCCGCTAAATGAAAAGGTAAAGCAGGCATCAGCTCATTCATTTTGTCGCGATAGTACTCTGCCAGACCGATATACAGTGCTGCATTGGCAACCATATCAACCGCGCTGGGCCCAGCGGGCAAAGACCTTAGTTCTATCCGTAAATGGCCTTCATCAGCATCGTCATATACCGGTCGATTCCACAACCAAACAGAGCTTTGATGAAGTCGCAACTCTGATAAGCTAGGTGCTTTCCCTTCTGCCATCTGGGCTTCTGGGTCCTGTTCACTGCATATTGGCAATAAAGGTGAAAATATCGAAGCTGTTTCCTGAAATAATTCCAAAGCAGAGCGGCGTACCCAGCCTTGCCCAAAACTTACCCTAGAAGGCTCGTTCCATCGGTATCTATCTTTTATTCGCGTATCGATAGACTGCTTAAACAAAGGTACTCGTGTTTCACACCAGAGGTCGTGACCAAATAAACCGGGTGAATTAGCACCTAAAGCTAACACTAAAGGCGTCACCATTTGAAAGGCATTGAAGGTATT
>NZ_LWFZ01001346.1:0-1032 GCF_001635225.1 Oleiphilus sp. HI0086 | reverse complement strand
TGCTATCTCGGCTAGTAAAGCCTGTACCACCGGTAATGATAATAACTTGGGTGTCATCACTCGCAATCCATGTCGAGAGCGCAGCGCGAATTTTATATATGTCGTCAATGACAATCTTTTTGTCTGCGAGCTTGTGCCCAGCCGAGTTTAACTTTTCTACCAGAAGTTGGCCTGATGTGTCATTGTCTTCAGTGCGAGTGTCTGAAACCGTTAATACGGCAATGTTTAAAGGGATGGTTTCTTGGCTGACGTTGTGACCCATAGGGATATCTCTCTTGTATAAGCAATGTAGTAATAAAGTTTAAAGATGATGCTTAATCATCATCTAGGAAGTTATGACTGGTGGCATGTTGCACGCGCTGGTTAAAGCGATCAGTCTTGATAGCAAGGAACATGACAGTCATACAGCAAGCGAGCACACCATATAAAACCATGAAGCATGCGCTATGGATGCCGATCCAGTCAACGGCTAGGCCAAAAGCGATAGGGAGTGTGCAGCCGCCTAAGGCGCCAATTGCAGCCACTAAGCCACCAACAAGCCCCATTTGCTGAGGGTAGTATTCATGAATTGTCTTATACACACTTGCTCGCCCAAAGCCCTGGGCTATACCGATAATAAATATCAATGTACTGAAGAACCAGACGTTAATTTCGATAGCCAGTTCTACATCTTGATGCACGCCATGTATGGTCATCGTGGTCGGCGGATAGCACAAGAAGAACAAGCAAACTAAGCATATCCAGAATACTGCCCAGTTAACGGTGCGACCACCATAGCGGTCTGCAAACCAGCCTCCTAATGCTCGAACCATGCCAGAGGTGGCAACAAAGAAAAGCGTAAAGGCCATCGCTTGGCTATAGCTGAGTTTATAAGCGGAAGCATAATACTGTGGGAGCCAGAGGATTAGCGCTAAAAAGCTACCGAAGACAAAGTAGTAATATAGACCGAAGCGCCAAATCTGGATGGATTTAAGTGCTTGTAGGGTGCTAAGTTCGGCTTGAAGTTTTGTCGGGGTATAGGGGCGGGTAGGT
>NZ_LWFZ01001345.1:0-768 GCF_001635225.1 Oleiphilus sp. HI0086 | reverse complement strand
TGTATCCATATTGGCTGCTCAAGTGCTTCTAAAGACGGGGATGGGCTAGATTTTTTATGACTTTGGTAGATCTCTAGCAATATTTCACCTAGCTCAACGGAAGCTTCCTCATTGTTCTGGTTTGGATTATGAATTTGCTGTAGCAGGTGATCCATTTTCTCGACTGTATGGCTTGTCGTGCGAATCATATCGTCAACAAAAGCAGGGTTGGATTTGTGCTTTTCGGCATTCTTAACGAGCAAAGATAGCTGCGCGATAATGGTCTTTATATCATGAACCAGAAAGGCAGATGCTTTATTTACCGCTTCGAACTGCATGGCAGTACCTAGCTTTTCCTGAGAGTCACTTTGAACAATGTAGCTACATGCTTGCTGAGAAACAATTTTCAACAGGTCGTAATTCTCCCAGTTTAGGTCAATCGTTGCGATGGGTTCACATAGCAAGACTAATCCGGATAGGTTTTCACCGACCCCAAGGGGCAGAATCAGCCATGGGTGCTCGAGGTGAAGCATGCTTTCCGGAATTTCGATCAGCTTATATTTGCTTGGGTCTAGCATGTATTCATCGAGGTTGATGATCCAGTCATTTTGGGTGAAGAAGGTTATTAGCTCGGAATGATGGTCGATGTCTCCGAACTTTGCATCAGGTAGGTGGTATTGTGCTTTGGGTTTGAATAAACCTTCCTCGTCTTTAATCCAGATCGCGCCCGACTGGCTCCCGACCAAGTCGCCAAGGATTTTTATCGCCTGTAGTGATGGAGGGTGGGAG
>NZ_LWFZ01001344.1:0-740 GCF_001635225.1 Oleiphilus sp. HI0086 | reverse complement strand
ATCAGTTTCGTAGTATTCCCTTTCTACCTTAAATACTTCCAACACTTCAGTAACATTTTTCTCAACAGTCAGCCTGATTTCTTCAGACTCCAGACCCTGACTTGCGGTCGTGGTCGCTGCGTAAGATACTTGAGCTGCTGCAATACCAAGCGCCAAAACCAGCCAAAGAGTAACCAACTTAAATGCTTTATTCATAACGTTAAATTCTTATCAAATAGAAGTGAACCAGGATAGGAGCTACCCAAAACTAGTCATTACACCATTAATTAGAGATCTATCTGGCCCGAGGCGAACGCACCAATAATTTTCTCTAAATTCATCGCAGACTGCGTATCAAAAATGGTATCGCCGTCTTTCAATAGCTCTTCTTCCCCACCAACACTGAGATCAACATACTTCTCTCCCAGTAAACCGGCCGTCTGAATCGATGCGACACTATCTGCTGACAGCTGATCAACAGATGAATATATTTCCATCTCTACCAGCGCTGTGTAAGACTGCTCATCAAGACTGATCCCGCTAACCTTTCCAACCGTTACACCAGATAATGACACCCGTCCTCTAACAGCGAGACCGCCTAGGTCGTCAAATTGGGCATATATTTTGTAGGTATCACGCGCCGAATCGCTTGTTAAACCACTCACTTGTATTGCCAAAAACGCCAAGGCAGCGAATCCGGCTATCATAAATACCCCTACAGCCGCTTCTATTGTTCTCTCATACATATGACGTCATTTTCC
>NZ_LWFZ01001343.1:0-697 GCF_001635225.1 Oleiphilus sp. HI0086 | reverse complement strand
AGCAAGCTGCCTTTCCAGCTCACTCTGCGCTTGATTCAACTGAGTTTCCGCAAGATTGTGTTGCACTTTTGCCTTGCGAAGTTGTTCCACAGTAATCACGCGTTTTTCGCGCAGTTGACGAGCATTATCTACATCATGTGCCATATCCTTTAATCGAATTTTGGCTGATTCGATAGCACTCTCTGCTCGACGAATAGAGGTAAGCAATTCGGTTTCATCCAAGGCTACTAGCAAATCACCTTGAGACACCATGTCACCCTCTTTTACTGTCAGTTCGTCAATCGTTGCCGATTGCGAAGTACTGATTTCGATACTGCGAGATACATTGGTGTACCCTGTTGCCGAATAAAATCGAGGCACTAGATCTTCTTTAACATGATGAGCATCGACCTCAATTGGCTTGGCGGCCACTAGTTGGGTACGAAGTGTATCGTTTTGCTCGCCGCAAGCCGTAGCTATGCTGACGGCTGCAAGAACAGCTAATAATCGTGTTACTAATCGTAGACTCATTGGAACACTCCATTTTTCAGTAAATGACATACATGTTCAGCAATGAATTCAGGGTCATCATGCTCGGGTTTTCCACCAGGAAAAAACACCCTCATTGGTTTAGATTCCAAGTGATAAAAAACAAGGGAGAACAAAGAAATAGATGTCATGTGCGGGTCGCTATTGGGAGAAATTCGCTCCACTAGTT
>NZ_LWFZ01001342.1:0-599 GCF_001635225.1 Oleiphilus sp. HI0086 | reverse complement strand
CAACTAACATAGCCGCCATTGCATAAGGTAAAACCCATAAGACGCTTGCAGGTCCCTCTAAAGACCTATTCATAAAATCTACATAGCAGACCAGAATTAAGCTAAGAGCGAGAAAGAATAAGGCCGCCCCTCGTAAGTGTTGCTTTTTCCACATAATCAACAAAGAAACGGGCTGCAGTGCGATCAGGAACATGGTTAGAACTCGCTCCCAAGGCAAGCTCTGTTCTACCATTAAAGTGAATGTCATACCAACAATTGAAAAGAAGCTCAGTATTAACACGAAAATAATGAGTGTTCTGGCTTGGAGAGCTTGCGATGAATCGGCGCGCACAGCTTCAGGAATGCAGGCATCAACAAAACGGTCAAACTTCCCCACAGGCGAGGTGGGTTGACTAACTTTACCCTCCTGGTTCATAGCCTCTTCCGAGGAATCCTGTTTATGTAGGGAATACTTCGCGTTCAATGCTGACGACTCTAAATGAAATGTGTTCACTAAAGGATAAGCGACAAATCATGTATTCGCCATATTTACAGAGAGAGTCAATAGGCAAAGCATTAGCTTCGATCTTTGCTATGCTTATACAAGTAAGAATCGTGTA
>NZ_LWFZ01001341.1:0-766 GCF_001635225.1 Oleiphilus sp. HI0086 | reverse complement strand
AAGACCACGGTTGCGCTTAGCGATAACAACACCTTCATAGGCCTGTAGACGCTCACGGTTACCTTCTTTAACTTTTACTTGAACAACGACTGTATCACCAGGGCCGAATTCTGGAATCTCTGCCGTCATTTGCTCAGCTTCTAAGGCGCTGATAATGTTATTCTTGCTGCTCATTTTACACTCCTAAAAATGATAAACCTAAAGCCTCAGGCCTACCGATTCACTTCTCTAATAAATTCTTGCAACAGAGTCTGCTGCTCGCTATCTAATTCTATTTTGTCCAGCAACTCTGGACGTCGCTGCCATGTTCGCCCCAAGGATTGTTTAAGGCGCCAGCGGCGAATTTTTTCATGATTACCCGACATCAAAACATCAGGAATCGGCTTACCCATAAAAACTTCTGGACGAGTATAGTGAGGACAATCCAACAAACCACTAGCAAACGAATCCTCGGTTGCCGACTCACTATGCCCCAATACCCCAGGTATTAACCTGGAAATGGTATCCAGCAATACCATTGAAGCAAGCTCACCACCACTCAATACGAAATCACCAATTGATATTTCTTCATCAATTTCAGCTTCGATTAAGCGCTCGTCAACTCCCTCATATCGACCACAGACGCAAATCAATCCGTCATATTCAGCCAGTTCCACAGCTTTCTTATGGTCTAGGCGCTGTCCTTGAGGTGACAGGTATACAGTACGTAGTGATACCACCTTCTCGGGCTGATCGTGCTTTAGGTCCTGCACCATCTTTGCCTTAG
>NZ_LWFZ01001340.1:0-834 GCF_001635225.1 Oleiphilus sp. HI0086 | reverse complement strand
ATCACCGATACCAATTGCAGTGAATGGCGTTGTTTGCGTATTAAGACCTAGCTCTCTGAAATGGCGCTGAACTGATACCCAAGCGCCTTTTGCAGTGATCCCCATTTTCTTGTGGTCGTAGCCGTGACTACCACCCGAAGCAAAGGCATCACCAAGCCAATGCCCCTTCTCCAAAGATATCTCATTCGCAATATCAGAGAAGGTTGCTGTGCCTTTATCCGCGGCAACTACGAGGTAATAATCGTCATCATCATGACATACGACTTCGGTCGGCTTAACCACTTCACCATTAACCAGGTTATCGGTTACATTAAGCATTCCGGTAATAAAGGTTTGGTAACACGCAATCCCTTCAGCGATGAAGCCTTTCCGGTCGCTTGGAAAATTCTTAGCAACGAAGCCGCCCTTCGCACCAACCGGAACGATAACAGCATTCTTAACTTGCTGAGCCTTAACCAAGCCTAAAACTTCAGTGCGATAATCTTCATAACGATCAGACCAACGCAAGCCACCACGAGCAACCTTCCCCCCACGCAAATGAACCCCTTCAACCCTGGGCGAATAAACAAATATCTCATACATTGGAACGGGCAAAGGAACGTTTGGAATTAAACGCGGCTGCAACTTATACGAAATATAACTTTTATCCGCACCACCGCTATCGTGCTGATAGAAGTTTGTACGCATCGTTGCTTTGATCAAATCAAGATATAAACGCAGAATCTTGTCTTCGGTCAGGTTATGTACATTGTTTAGCGCCTTGTAAAAGTTTTCTTCTATCTTATCTAGCAGCTTTAGATTCTTTGCAGATAAAGCGTTTGCACCGGGTTTAAA
>NZ_LWFZ01001339.1:0-582 GCF_001635225.1 Oleiphilus sp. HI0086 | reverse complement strand
ATACCACCAGCTGAGCATTCGTCACATCGATATCAACCAAAGAGATGAAGTGGTGATCGGACTACAGTATCAAGGAGATAAAACTGACAGCGTTCCCTTGGTTGCCCACCACCAACGAGGGAAAGACCTCAAACCTCTTTGGGCACCCGATGATGTTAATTATGCCATGAAGCATTATTGTGGCAGCGTTTGTTTTGACCCCATAGGAAAAACTGCCGCGGTTTCCTCACCCAAAGGAGATTTGATTACCTTTTGGGACTTTGATCAATTAATCTATTTAAGCAGTCTTCGTTGTAAAGATGGCTGCGGTTTAACCAGCTATCGAAACAATGAATTTGTTATTTCCAACGGCTTAGGCAACCTTTACCACTACAACAATACAACAAAAGAACTTAGTCAAAACTTATCCAACCCAGGCCTCAAAATTGCCTGGGATAACCATCTCTTGAGCGCCTAAACACACAAATACAAAAGTCCATTTTTCAAGCTCCTAAAAGTCAAAACTCAACTATACTATCTGTGATACAGCTCAACTTCATAGGTAACGAGCTTCTGGAATAGGCAATAGGGGGTCAAATATGT
>NZ_LWFZ01001338.1:0-1052 GCF_001635225.1 Oleiphilus sp. HI0086 | reverse complement strand
TTATTGGTATAAGGCAAATCAGGGAGATCGCTACTCTCGCTTGGCAAAGCAGCGCTTTAGTCAAAAGGTCAGATTTCACCCCTTATTTAAACCAAGTCATTACCCGTTTTTATTCCGAGATAAGCTGGTCAGAGATGACTTTGATCGTGGTTTGTCAGAAATTAAATCAAGTGGTCGCTATCAAGAAATCCTGGATAAATACGACCACTTAAGTAATTTGTATCAGCACTGATGTAAACGAAGAAAGCAGAAAGCAGAAAGCTTATGAGGCGATGACCACCTCGCCTTGCTCAAACTTCAGGTAGAAGCAACTTCTACGATGAGTGTGACAAGCTGCTTCATCTTGTGTGACCAGGGCTAGTAGTACATCACCGTCGCAATCCGTTCTCATCGATACCAGGCTTTGCCAGTGGCCAGAGCTTTCTCCTTTGCGCCATAAAGACTTTCGCGAACGGGACCAATAGCACATCTTGGAGGTTTCGAGAGTTTCTTTTAATGACTCGCGATTCATCCAGGCAAACATTAGCACCTCTCTCGTCTCATGGTCCTGGGCTATTACGGGTATTAAACCCTCTTCAGAGAAGTTTAGTTCGTTTAATACTTTATCTAAGGGATAGGAGGTGCCTTCAGCATCGTTTTCGATCGATTTAAACCAGGACTTCATATTTAAATTACCTATATTTACGAGTTATGCGCTGAGATGTTTGGGTTTGGCAAGTCGAGATAAAAGGCTACCATTAAGTCCTAATGAAAACGACAAGACGTAGAGCATACCAAGTGTCAGTATGATCGCCGGCCCGGTTGGCCAGCCAGCATGGTATGACAAGAGTAAGCCGATATAACAACAGAGAATTGCAAAACAAGAGGACGCCAAAAGCATCATATCGAGGCTCTTGACCCAATACCTTGCAGAGGCTGCAGGCAAAATCATCATACCCACAGACATTAAGGTACCAAGGGCGTTAAAGCCGGCAACAAGGTTTAGAACAACTAGCACCAGGAAGGCAAAGTGAGCAATTGGACTTAGTCGACTGACTGATTGCAGGAAAAGC
>NZ_LWFZ01001337.1:0-691 GCF_001635225.1 Oleiphilus sp. HI0086 | reverse complement strand
TTATCGAAGATTTATTACAGGATTTTCTCGACGAGCCCTATTTCAAACAAACAGCACCCAAAAGCACCGGTAAAGAACTGTTTAACTCAGCATGGATAGCCAATAAGATTGCAAACAGCACATTCCAAAGCGAAGATATTCAGCGCACGCTACTCGAGCTAACGGCCAGCACAATTAGTAACAGCATCATCACCAGCACTAATGGTGATGGCTGCGACATCTTCGTCTGCGGCGGCGGCATCAATAATCAACTACTAATGACTCGCCTCCAAAACCTGCTTCCAAGCTATCGCTTAAGTTCAACCCTCGACCTGGGAATAGACCCGCAATTGGTTGAGGCCAGCGCTTTCGCCTGGTTAGCAAGACAAACACTGAACAACCTGCCAGGCAATGCCTGCTCCGTTACGGGAGCAAGCAAGAGCAAAATATTAGGTGGAATTTACCCCGCTTGAAGCGATTCCTTCGAAGCCTCTTCCGTATTTTGTTCTGGCTGCCACTTCTTTATTAACCCCATAACCTTGTAGCCTTTTACCCCCATCATTGCGCTAGCAGTCATCACACCTGCCATCAATGCGCCACCAACACCCGCAGTCACTACATCAGCACCGGTAAGGTAGAAGTTTTTAATCGGCGTTACCGGATGCAACCACGCCTGTTCAAAGCGCTCTACGCTATGGTCAATACCATAAAT